>NZ_JBDPMC010000142.1:0-7811 GCF_039871625.1 Micromonospora sp. B11E3
GCGCACACCCTCGACGACGGCCCGTTCCAGCCCTGCCTGTCGATGCAATACCCTGGTCAAACGCACGCCGTTTCCCGATCTTCAGTTTCTGACCTTCGACAAGCCAGAAACCTAGACGGGACACGGCATGCCCTGTTGATCAGGGCGTCAACCCACCCACGAGAACATCACAAGAGCCGCTTTCCTGACATCCGTCACAGCCGTTCACCACGACTCCGGGCCATCAGAACCGCCGAGAGTGCTACAGCCACCACGACCACGGCGCCGGTGAAGGTCGGCTCGACCCAGTCATCGACGCCCGCGAGTGTCAAGCCGTTGACAGCAACCGCAACAAAGAAGACGCCGACGATCGCTCCGGCGACGGTGAACCTCCCCGGCTTGATCGTGGTCGACCCCAGGAACACTGCTGCCAACGCCGGCAGCATGAATCCTTCGCCGATCCCGGTCGAAGCCGATCCGGTACGGCAGACCAATAGCACCGCGGCAACCCCGGCGAGAGCACCAGCGATCACAAAACTGAACGCCACCCTCCCCGAGACCGGAACGCCGACCAGCTTGGCCGCCTTCTCGTTCGAGCCGATGAGGGAAAATTGCCTACCAACGACGGTGTACCGCAACAGCACCGTCACCGCCAGGACGCAGATCAGCAGCAACCATGCTGGTTTCGGGATGCCCAGGAAGGACGTCGCCCCGAAGTCCGTCATGGAGTCGGACACGCCGAGGATGATGTCGTACCCCGAGAATAGTGCGCTCAACCCGCTGAGAAGCGTCGCTGTGCCCAGCGTGATCACCAGCGAGTTGGCTTGGAAGAGCGACACCAGCAGACCGTTCACGAGACCGATTAATGCCCCAGTGCTGATCCCGATGATGACGCCAACGGCCGTTGAAACCTCCCAATAAGCGACGGCGTGAGCAGTCGCGATCGACGACACTGTGACATTTGCCCCCAAGGACAGATCGAAGCGGAACGCCACCAAGGGGACCAATGCGGCCAGCGCGACGATGCCGACAACGGATTCGCTGGCCACGATCGTCTGAACATTCGTCCAACTTGAGAACGTTTCGGACGTTTGCGGAGAGATAGCGAAGTAGAGCGTCAGGCCCACCAAGCCGGCGACGAGTGCGTACTTGGACAGGAAGTCGACCACCGCCGCCTTGGCCCCCGACACCTGCCTAGACGGGATCTCAACCGTCTTTGACACGCGTGATGCCTCGTGCCCGGGGACTTCGGTCCGTTGGTTCATCGGAGGTCTGCTTTCTCGTTCATCTCGTAAACCAGATTGATGAGTTCGCTGCGTGCGAGTGATTCGGTCGGCCTGCTGAAGGAAATGGCGCCTTCGTGAAGGCCCACAATCCGGGTGCAGTGCCCCAGGAGTTCCTCGATGTCGGAACTGACAACAATAACCGCGGCGCCCGATTCGGCAGCGGCGCCGATGAGGCGATAGATGTCTGCCCGAGCCCCGATATCCACACCCTGAGAGGGCTCGTCCAGGAGCAGCACTCGCGGTAATAACGACAACCAGCGCGCGATGACGACCTTCTGCTGATTTCCTCCTGAGAGGGCAGAGACCGGCGCATCCAACCCGGGCGACTTGACGCCGTACTGGGCATGCGCCCGCGCTGCGGCCCGGCTCGCCTTCCGTGGTCGGAACACCCCCGATTGGGTGTAGCGATGCAGCGTATTGGGTACGATATTGTCCGATACCGACATTTCCGGGAACAGGCTCAGACGAAGGCGATCCTCGGGCACGTAAGCGACGCCGTTGGCCAGCATCGTACGAAAGCCAACGCCCGACAGTTCTCGACCGGCAACCCTCACCGAGCCGCCAAGGTGCGGGTGCAAACCCACGATCGTTTCCAACAGACTGGTCCGGCCACTTCCGACCAGGCCTGCGACGCCGACGACCTCACCGGCCCCGACCTGCAGGTCCACTCCGCGGAGCGGCCCCCCGAGAAGCCCGGACACCGAGAGTACTTCTCGATGCTCAGCGTCCGCCCCCCCTCCCCGGACGTTCGCGCTGTCGACCTGTCGGCCGACGATCGCCTCTACGAGCTTGGGTCGGGTCAGATCTGCCGACGGGCTATCGAGCACCTTCACGCCGTCGCGCAGCACTGTGACCGCATCACAGACGTCGAGTACCTCGTCCAGTCGGTGTGAGACGAAGACGATGCTGTGCCCGCGGCCGGCGTACCCACGCAAGCGTTCCAACAACTCACTCACCTCGCCATGCGGAAGACGAGCCGTCGGCTCGTCGAGGAACAAGACCCCGTCCGCGACCCCGCCGGACGGCACCTCAAAGTCGGAGAGGGCGCGCGCGATGGCAACCAGCGTCTGCTCGGCAGGCCGCAACTCACGCAGGTCCCGAGATGCGTCGATATCCAGCTCGAACCGGTCGAGGATGGACCTGGCCCGCTGACGCAGCGACTGCCGACCGAGGAAGCCTGCCGTGCTGTCCCCCGGTGCGAGAACCGGCAGCAAGTTGTCCGCTACCGACAGGTCCTCGAAGAGGCCAAGGTCCTGATGAACGAACCGAAGCCCCAACTGCCGGGAGACCGACGGCGTGATCTGGTCGGCCGGCTCGCTCCGGACCGGGGTGGCCACTCGGCCACCCCGGTCCGGCCGGACGACTCCAGCAAGCACCTTGATCAAGGTGGACTTGCCGGACCCATTTCCCCCCGCGAGGGCGTGGACGCTCCCTCGGGCGACGTCGAAGTCCACCTCAGCCAGAGCGCGTGATGCGCCGTATGTCTTCGACAGAGAACCGACCCGCAGTATGTAGTCGTTCGATCGCACTGTTACTTGCCTTGCCAGATCCTGATGTAGTTCTGCTGGTAGGCGTCGGCACCGGCGTTGCCGTCGTACTCCTCGACGTCCGGGACGCTGTCGGAGTTCATCGACTTGATACCGATACCCGAGTCGACAACGTCCTCGCCGGCGAACAGTCGGTTCAAGGAGTCGGCGGCAGCCCAGCCCAGCCAGGTCATCGGTCGACCGACTGCGAAGTTCTGCACACCCGACCGCAGCAGCTTGAGTGACGACGGGCTACCTTCGTGGCCGGCCAACAGGAGGTCGGAGCGCCCCGCCTTCCGGGCCTGCTCGACAGCAGCTCCCACACCAACCGGGATGTTGGCATCCAAGGGCGACATCACCACATTGGCCTTCGGGAACTTCGAGAGCCCGGCCGCAGTCTTGCCCTGCAGTTTGCCGCTGAAGATGTCGCCAGAGGTGTACGGGATCGACTCAACCGTGCACGTCGAGCACTCTGCCATGCGAGCCCGGAACGACTCGCCGACGTGGCGCGTAACAGCCAGGTCGTCCTGCTTCAGCTCCACCACAAAGGCTTTACCGTCGGTCTCTGCAATCACCCAGTCGGCGATTGCCGGTCCGACCACCGTGCTCAGGAACTGACCATAGGCGTCGAGGTTCTCGCCCCACGGGAGATAGCCGTCAAACATCCGCTTGCCGCCACCTGCGAACTTGTCGTCGCAATCGAGGGCGTTGGCGCCGAACACGACGACCCCAGCCGCCTGGGCTTCCGAAATGGCTCCCTTTGTCGCTGCACAATCCACCGAGAACAGCATGATCGCGTCAGCCTTGTCCGCGATGGCTGCTCGAATCTGCTGGTTGTAGACGTTGGGGTCGAGCTTGCCATCGACTACCTTCACATCCCAACCCAGGTGCTTGCCTGCTGCCGCGGCACCTTTGGCGGGCAGCGCACATCCAGAACCTTGGAGTGAGCATGCAATCGCCCAGACCTTCTTGCCGGGTACCGCCTTCGGCCCGGACTCGGGAAGCTTACGGTCCGTGCCGGCGAAGTTGGCCTCGGTTGCCCTCTTGGCCTGCGCGACAACGGCTGCAACGTCAGCATCGCTGCCACGATTCCCGGAAGGATCATTCTCACCGCATGCTGTCAGGAGGACCATCGCCGCCGCAGCGGCGATCGTCAATCTTGCATACCTCATACCTGTGCCTACTCTTCCTTTTCACAATTCACAGAAGGACCACTACGACGTAGAAGGACTGCCACCAGATGACCTCGATTCGTGGTCGGGGATCACCGATTCGGACTTCGCCAGGCGGGCTAGACGCTCGTTGAGAATCTCGCCCGCTTCGTGAGTCGCATGACTGATCTGGTGCGACATGAAATGGAATGTGTGGAACTGCGCCTCCCCCCGGAGGTCCGCCAGATACTGCAGGCTCTCCTTGGACAGTTCCAACGCATGGCGAGGCGCACGCAGGAGCCGCTCGATGAGCCATGCCAACTTCGAGTCAAGGTCATCGTCCGGGACAACCCATGTCACCAGACCCGCCTGCCGGGCTTGCTCGGCCGACAGTCGCTCGTCCAACCAGAACACCCGTTTGGCCCAGCTCTCGCCAACTTTCGATGCGAAGTTGGGGACCTCTGCCTCGTTGACCCCCATGTGCATCAGGATCGGGGACCCGAATATCGCGGACTCGCCCGCAACGACAAAGTCAGTCGCCGCGGCAAACATGAGTCCGGCAGCCAAACAGTGACCTTGGATTCGACACACGGTGGGTATCGGCAAGTGGCGGAGCTTCGCAACCGGGTCGACGAACCAACGCTTCTCCTGCTCCTTGCGAGTCTCCACCTTCGAAAAGTTGCTGAAGTAGGTCTTGTCCTCGCCCATCATCCGAAGGTCGTGGCCCGAGCAGAAGCTCCGCCCCGCGCCCGCGATCACCAACACCCTGACAGAGCGGTCGGCTGCCACCTCGTCGATCGCGGCATCGAACTCACGCAACATCTCGAGATCCTGCGCGTTGTGAACGTCAGGACGATTGAAGGTGATTGTCCGGACACCGTCACGATCATCGACCAGGATCGGACCACTGTCCCACCGGGCCGACCGCCCGACGGGACTTGTTGCCGCTGCCCCGCCGTCCACGTCCGGCGCCTCGGATGCCGGCGCAGCGGACAATCGACTTGCCAGCTCCCGCAGTGCGGCCACATCAGGCTTGCCACCGGGCGTCCTGGGCACCTCAGGGACCACCTCAATCCACTTGGGGTGTTTGAAGCGAGCCAACGTCCGACGGAGCCGACCTTGAATGTCCTCGATCAGTTCGGGGTCGGCATAGAACTCCGGCTCCGGCTCTACGAAGGCCACGACGGACTCGCCGAACTCGGGGTCGGGGCGGCCGACGACCACTGCGTCAGCCACTTTGTGATGGCCAACCAGCGCGTTCTCGACCTCCTGGGGATAGATGTTCACACCGCCGGAGATGATCACGAAGGACTGCCGATCGGCGAGATAGAGGTACCCGTCGGAGTCCAATCGCCCAACATCCCCAACGGTGACCCACTCCGGATCCTCTGGGTGACGGGAACGAGCGGTCTTTTCCGGGTCACCGAAGTACTCGAAGGGGCGCACGCACTTGAAGTAGATCGTTCCGACCCGGCCAGCTTCGAGTGCGGCACCACTCTCGTCGCAGATCCGCACCAGCTCCGGATCAGGTCGCCCTACCGATCCTGGTCGCTCGGACCATTCCCTCGGGTCGAGGAACGCCCGACCGATGGCTTCCGAGGCGCCGTAGAAGTCCCAAAGGATCGGGCCCCACCATGACACCATCGCACGCTTGGTGGCGTCCGGGCAGGGTGCAGCCGAGTGAACGGCCACGCGCAACGACGAAAGATCGTAAGCGTGCCGAACTTCTGAGGGCAGCTGCAGCATCCGGACGAACATCGTCGGGACCCACTGGCTGTGAGTCACCTGATGCTGCTCGATCGCCTTGAGCGCTCCCTCGGCGTCGAACTTCTCCTGTACCACCACCGTGCCGCCCAGCACGTGCGTCGCGACGCAGAACCGCAGCGGGCTTGCGTGGTACAGCGGCGCCGGACTCAGGTAGACATCGCCGTCCTCGAAGCCAAGTTCCGTCTCATACACCGATGCCAAGGAGAACGTCCGCTCGTCGATGGCTGCGTTCGGATCGATCGGCCGCCAGATACCCTTGGGAGCTCCGGTAGTGCCCGACGAGTAGAGCAACTCGTTCCCTAGCCGCTCCCGGTCCGGGCGTTCAGTCGATACCGCGGCAACGGCCTCCCGCATGTTCCGGTACCCATCGACCAGACCCGTCCCTACTGCCAGCCTGAGTTTCAGGTGGTCGATCTCGGCGAGCCTCGCCGCTGTGCCTTCGAAGTCCGTGCCGACGATTACGCCGCTCGCATGGCAGTCCCCCACGATGTAGGCGGCTTCATCTGGTGTCAGTTGAGTACTGAGCGTCGTGACGCGGTGGCCGGCTCGGAGGATGCCCCAGTACGCCACGAAGTACTCCGGGCAGTTCCCCAAGAGGATTGCGATCGGACTACCCTCGGGGAGGTTGGCTCCTTGGAGAACATTGGCCAACCGAGCCGAGTCGTCGGCGAGTTCACGATAGGTCATGGCTGCACCTGATGCAGCCATCACGACAGCGACCCGGTCAGGGGGCGCAACGAATGGGTGTGCTGGCCGGTCAGTCATGGATCGGGCGCACCGCGCTCTGCCAGTCGAACTCGCCGCCAGCAACTGTGCCGCCAACTTCCTTAGCGGCGTGGTTGCGCATCGCGCCGAAGACATCCTCGTAGGACATCCCCTCGCGCGGACTGACCTCTTCCAACCTGGACAACGTCTCCAACGGCGGAGTCCCCTCCAAGGAGACACCGAGGTAGTCGGCCCACTTCTGGGTGCTGTTTCGGAAGAGGCGGGTGTGCATTGGTGCTGGGAGCGCGTTCAACGGATCCCGCATCCCTTCCTCGAGCGATACGAACTCGACTCCGGCCGCGACCAGAGCCTCAAGCATCGGGCGCACCGAATCGGACGTAACAGCCGTACCGTGAAAAACCGAGATGAAGATCGGATCGCGGCCGAACATCTCACGAGAAACCGCCGCGTGGCGCCGGAGCTGGTCGACCGCCGTTTCTGCGTAAGTCCGCACCAGCCAAGCGGCCGCGTCGGAGTCCGCGCTCTCGACTGCCCGCCAGTACGGCGCAACGAACTGAGCGTCATAGAACCAGTAGCTGACCGGCGCCGGGATGTAGTTCTCCTTGGCCAAGAAGTGGTGAATGTCGGCAACCTTGTCGGCCTCGGCGCCCCACATGTCCATCGGATACCGGAAGTACTTCACCGGAGCCGCCTCGATGAAGCTGCCGATATAGTCCTCGGAGAGTTTGATGTCATCAGTGAATGCACTGGCCGGTACCCAATCGGGGCTGGCGTGATTGTGCGTATGGTTTCCGACGTGGTGCCCTGCCGCACACCACGCTTCGACTTGCTCGCGCAGACTCGGATCCTCCTCCATGGGACCCGTGCTGAAGAACGCATAGCAATCGGTGATCCCAAAATCAGCGAATGTCGAGGTCAATGACGACACCACGCGCTCAGCGCTGTACCCGGTCGGAAACGGCACCATCTTCCACTGCAGGAAGTCATCCACCGTAATGGCTACTTTCACCGGGCCGTTCGGAGAAATCGGTTCGCTCAAAATTTCCTCCCTGTGGCGTCGTTCACTGCGACGCAAGGAATGCTGCTCCTGGTGCTGCACCGAATCAACGTGCTCGGGCACCACAGTCCGGTGGTATGTCCCCACACATTCGGCTCAGGCAGACACGTCAACGAACAAGCCGATCTAGGTGGCTGGTGTTAAGAGGTCGCGCAGATAGGTCAAGATCATGGGCGTCGGGTGGGACGGTTGGCGTTGCAGGCGGTTGAAGGCGTTGTGCCAGGCGTTCGTCCGCTCGACATGCCACCTGCGGCCCGCCTGGATGGGTGCTTTGTCGCCCTTATGGGCTATTTCGGCGTGCAGGTTACGGCCGGCCAGA
>NZ_JBDPMC010000143.1:0-7741 GCF_039871625.1 Micromonospora sp. B11E3
CACAAACACGACTGGAGCAAGCCGACCAACGATCGGCGGCTCCCACACACCCGCCGACTCACCCCGACATCGAAATGATCAACCGGTGACCGCCGCCAACCGCGTCGGTGGATCAAGGCTGAGCTACGAAGCGAGGCCCTGGAAGTCTCCCGTCGAGTCGAAGCGGAGGGTGACCAGGTTGACGCGGACGTAGCGATACCAGTGATCTCCAGTCGGTTCGACCCAAATCTTTTGAACCTTCCGGGAAACTGGGCCGACGTTGTTCGACTCACCGCCCGCTCCGGTTTGGCCGACTTGATGGGCGAGCTGGTGGATGCCCTTCCCTTCACGAACGGCAACGCGTCGGGCGCACTTCCGGCTCTCACCGGGATGACGCCTGACTCAGTCCGGGCACGGCTGGCCGAAGTCGCGGGGAGCTTGGCATATGCCGAAAGATCGGGGCACCACGACTTTTTGCCCACTGAAGCGTTGCGCAGTCTTGCCCGAGCGCACCGGACAGAGCTACCGGTGGAGGTGGTGATCGGCAGCAAGGGCGCGGGGAAGACCTTCACCTATCTTCAGCTCTGCACCCGGCCCACCTGGGCGTCGTTCGCCGAAGCCGCTGACGTCGGGGGCTCGCCGCTCGAAGCACCCACCGTCGCGGTACTCGCCTCTACCACCCTCGAACGTGAGGTGGAAGGGATGATCGATGACTACCGGACGGCAGCCGCTCGGCGGCTGACCGGGGGGGCGCCCGCCCCGTTCCTGGCCATTCGCGAGTTGGTGGGGGACGCCCTCCACCAAGAGCGCAGTCCCCGTCAGTGGCGTCGGCTCTGGCTGGCTTGCTTCGGCCTCTCGCTCGGTTTGGACGTCACGGAAGAAACGGCCGAGGAAGCGCTAACCGATTTCGCAGGTCACCACTCAGCGGTATTCGTACTCGATGGCCTGGAAAACCTTTTCCGAAACTTCGTCAACGACAAGCAAGAACAGCTTGCCCTACGGGCTCTGCTGGTCGACTGTCCGGAGTGGCTGCGCACGCTACGAGGTCGCCCGCTTGGGTTGGTCGCTTTCGCGCGACGCGACCTGGTCCGCGCAATCGGACACAATGTCGGCCAGTTCGAACGACGCTACGAAAAGTACGCACTGAGGTGGAATCAGGAAGAAGCGCTACGCCTGACCGCTTGGGTCTGTCAGCGCGGCGGGGCGCTTCGCCTTCCAGACGAAGAGGTACGGACAGCTACCCGGGAAGTTCTCTCCCAGCAGATGTTCGCAGTCTGGGGTGAAAAGATGGGCACGACCAAGTCACGGGAAGCCCGCTCGGAGGTCTGGTTCTTCGCCGCTTTGTCAGACTTCAACCAACAGATCCAGGCCCGAGACATCGTCTCGTTCCTGGCGGCTGCCGCAGAGGGCTCCATCGGCGGTGGGGACCGCTGGGCGGACCGCGTCCTGACTCCCCTGGCGATGCGCAACGCCCTACCCAAGTGCAGTCAGCAGAAGATCGCGGCTATCAGCGAAGAGAACGAGCCTGTCGCCGGCCTTCTACGTCGGCTCCGTTCCCTGGAGCCCGCATATCGTTCGCTACCGTTTGAACTCGACACCGTTGGGCTGAGCACCCGGGACGCAGAACTGCTGGAAGCCAACGGAGTAGTGCTGGCAGAGGATGGCCAGTACTGGATTCCGGAAATCTTCCGGCATGGCCTGAACTTCACGATGCGAAGCGGCCGCCGTCCCCGGGTGCTCGCGGTAGCCCATCTCGTCCGCCGTCGAAACGACGTGACCGGTTGACACCAAGTCCAATCAATCGGCAGGGCTGGAGGCTGCCGAGGAGTTGTCGTGACGGTGGGTTGTGTGCCCCGTGCGGGTGATGCGCAGAGTCACCGCCCGGCCGGGGTGCTCGGCGGCGAGCCGGAGCAGCGTGGGCACCGGGTCGGCGACCGGTTCGCGGGCCGGTGAGCGGGGCGCCGGCAGCGGCTCGTCCGGGTCGGTCGGGACCAGCCCGACCAGGTCGTCGGCCAGGTGGGTCAGGCAGTCGTCGAGCGCCGCCGCGAGGCTGGGCCGGGTGGGCAGGTCGTCCGGGTGCACCGGGGCGTCGCGCATCCGTACCTCGACGGACCAGTAGCGGCCGTCCGGCCCGAGCGGGTGGCCGGCGTACTGCCGCAGGTCGACGAGGCTCACGTGCAGCGCCAGGTCGAGTCCGGCCACGAGCCGGGCCAGTTCGGCCAGCGGCGGCACGTCGGGGCGGGCGGCGGTGACGATGAGCCGACCGGCGGGGAGCCCACGGCCGGCCTGCCGCACGTACTCCCCCACCGGGTCGGCCCCGGACCAGGGCAGGGTGACGTACCCGTCGCGTAGCTCGCGCGGGATCGCGTGGCCGCCGTCCGCCTCCGCCAGGTCCTCCGGCGGTACCCCGAAGACGCGCGCCCACGCCCCGAGCCGGTAGCGCTCGGGAAGCTGGACCACGCAGCGACCACCCGGGGCGGTGGCCACCGCGCGGGTGACCTCTGGAGCGCCGGCCCGCCAGGCCAGGTGGACCACCCGGTGCCGGAGGTCGGTGAGGGTGACCAGCAGCGCCCGGTGCAGCCGGCGGGTGCCGCCGCAGGTGGCGCAGCACAGCGCCGAGCGCCGCCGCCCGGTGCCACCGCAGCGGTCGCAGTCATCGGCCGGCCCGGTGCCGCAGCCGGCGCGGTCGTCGGCCGGTCGGCCGCCGGCCAGGCACCGGCAGACCCGCGTCGGGCTCTCCGACCGGCAGTCCGGGCAGGGACGGCCGGGCACCGGTTCGCCGAACCGTGACGGGTCGGGCGGCTCGACGACCCGGTGCAGCGGCGACCGGACACGGCCGCCGACCGACAACGCGGACCGGCCGGGCGACCCGTGGGCGGCGTACCGCAGGCCCGTGCACCACCAGCGGCCGTCCCGCCACACCGCCTGGGCGCCGGGCCGGTCGGTGCCGTCGGTCGGCTCGACCAGCTGGGCGAGGACACGCCGCTCGATCCGCCCCACCGGCCCGGTCTGCGGCGGAAACGGTCGGAGGGCCGGCGGCGTCTCCGGCACGTTGCCGGAGAGCCGCAGGTCAGGATCGAGCAGGCGGGCCGGGGCGGTCAGCCCCCGGTCGGTGAGACCGGCCAGGGCCGCCCGCACGTCGGTGCGGGTCAACGCGGTCGCCAGGTCGGGGCTGCCGTCCACCGGGCCGTCCGGGACGGGCGGGCCGGGCACCTCGTACCGGACCGTCCAGCGCTCTCGGTCGTCGTGCCGGCGAACCGCCACGACCAGGTCGAGCAGGAGCAGATCGGCCAGGCCGCAGAGCTGGGCGAGCCGGGCGGCCGGGTCCACCGGGGACGGTAGGGCCGACCCGGCCAGCCAGAGCCGCCACGGGCGGCGGGCCGCCTCGGCGAGGGCCTCCGCCGCCAGGGCGTGCCGGTCGGCGGCGGGCAGCTCGGGCCGCCAGGCCGGCGGGAGGCGTACCAGCAGCGGGTCGGGGTCGAGCGCGGCGGCGACGGTGGTCGCGAGGTCGCGTACCCGGGGAGTCAGGTCGGCCACCCCGCCACCCGCCGGGTCCGGGCGGGGATCGAGGTCGGCGGGCGTCACCCGGTGGGAGGCGACCGCGCCGGTGTCCCGGTTGGCGACGGTGAGCAGGAGTTGCGCCCGGCGGCGGCCCCGCCAGCGGCAGCGCGGGCAGCCGGTGCCGGCGCACCCCGGGCATACGAGCGCGTCGCTCATCGCGGCGGCCTCGGCGAGCAGGGCCCGCCGTGGTCGACCCGGCGCACGCAGCGGCGGTGGTCGGACAGCGGCAGGTCGCAGAAGACCCGGTGCCGTACGCCCTGCTCGTCCTCGAAGCTGACGGTGACCTCGGCCGCGTCCACCTCGGACAGGAAGCTCACCGAGCGGGCCAGCGTGCCGGCGAAGTGGCGTGCGGCGGGCAGGTCGGCCGCGGTGAACGGCAGGTGGGCCACGAAACGTCCGCTCACCGGGCACCTGCCCGCTCGCGCCGGGCGGCCTCGGTCTGCCAGTTCCGCAGAGCCGTCCTGATCCGGTCGGCCTCCGCGTGGGTGCGGGCCACCTCGCCGTAGAGGGCGGCCAGGTCGTCGGCGACCCGGTCGAGGAACTGCCGTACCTCGACGGCGTCCACGCCGCGCCAGCCGCGTGGGGTGAAGACCCGGTCGCGGACCTGCCAGGGTCGCAGCGGGCCGGTCGCGCTGCTCCGGTACGCGGTTCCGCGCGGTCGCCGGCCCCCCGGGGTTGCATGATTCGGCTCTCCGTGGCTCCGCCAAGCGGATTCCGCGTGGGATTCCCATGACCCAACCACACGGCAGCCAATTGACACGGCCCGCCGGAAAAATGCGCGCACGAGGACACCGCTCCTTTTCGAAGTCGTGACGACAAACCCGGACCCGCTGGCCAGGCCAGCGAGAGAGGACGGCGCGGCGACCGACTCCGGGGAACCGAAGATCGCCGCACCAGGGCCATCATTGCGACCGGATCGGCAATCACGCAACGTTCTTCGGCCCCGATTCTTGACTTGCTTATGCCCAACGGTTAGGCATTCCTGAGAAGGCATTCCGGATGTTGCAAAATTGGACGGAGGCGTGATCGTTGGCCGAGGACATAGGTTCGACGGTGCCGCGACGGCAGCTCGGCCGGGCGCTGCGGCAGTTGCGCACCGAGGCGGGGGTGACGCTGGACGCGGCGGCCGAGTCGCTGGAGTGCAGCAGGCAGAAGGTCTGGCGGATCGAGAGCGGCCTCGGGTCGGTACGGGCGGTGGACGTCCGCGCGATGTGCCAGCTCTACGACGCGAACCCGGAGTTGACCGGCGCGCTGGCCGCGCTGGCGAGCGAGACGAAGGCGAAAGGCTGGTGGCACGCCTACGGCGACGCCATCCCGGACTGGTTCGAGCTGTACGTCGGCCTGGAGTCAGCCGCTTCCCGACTCCGGTTCTACAAGAACACGTTGGTGCCGGGCCTCCTTCAGACGAGAAGGTACGCCCTCGGCATCTATCGAGTCGACCAGCCGGAGATGAGCGAGGAAGACCGGCAGTTGGCGGTCGACCTGCGGTTGCAGCGGCAGTCCCTGCTCACCCGCCGGCTGCCCCGCGCGCCACGCGTGCGGGTGACGCTCTGCGAGTCGGTGCTCCTGCGCCCGGTCGGCGACGCGTCCGTGATGGCCGAGCAGCTTCGGCACCTGCTGGAGGTAACCAACCTGCCGAATGTCTCCATCCACATCCTGCCGCTGGCTGCCGGGCCGCATCTCGGAGCGGTGGGCGGCGAGTTCGTGATGCTGGAATTTCCACCGGGCAACCGGAGCACGCCCGAGCCCGCCGTCGTCTACTGCGAGTCGTGGACCGGGGCGCTGTACCTCGACCGGCCGGCAGAGTTCGCGGCATACGAGAAGGTCTGGTCGAGCCTGGGGCGACTCGCCTTCGATGAAGGACAATCGAGAAACGTGATCAACAAGATCCTTGGGGAGATTCATCATGGCTGACCTGACCGGCGCCCGGTGGCGCAAGAGCACCCGCAGCGGCGGCAACGGCGGGGAGTGCGTCGAGGTTGCCGACAACCTGCCCGGCCTCGTCGCCGTACGCGACAGCAAGGACCCGGCGGGGCCCGCCCTCACCTTCGCCCCCGCCGCCTGGGTCTCCTTCACCCGCGAGGTCAAGCGCACGCGCTGACAGCCACCCGGGTGCGGCGGGCGTCGAGGCCGCCGCACCCGGGTGAGTGGTCGTCAGTAGTACTCGCGGATGTAGCCGAGCGCCTGCCCGAACACGTCGGGTGGGACGACCGCGTTGCTCAACGTCCTGGTGGAGAAGTGCTCGATGAGATCGAGCAGCTTGGCGTCCGGCAGCTTGTCCTTGTTCGTCCAGGCAGCGCTCCCGAAAATGCCGTACAGCACGTCCGGGTTGGCCTTCTCGATCGCGCGGAAGGCGGTCACCAGGGCCTGCCCGACGTTCTCGGTGCGGGCGCGCACGTCCTCTCACCGGCAGCCGGAGGGGATGCCGAAGCGGTGGTTCTCGGCGAACGACGCGTACTCGTGGTCGTCGCCCGACTCCGCCAGCGCCCGCTCGTACTCCTCGGTGTAGACGTCGCTGATTCGCTTGAAGAACATCAGCGGGAAGATGTACGCCTTGAAGTCCGCCTGGTCGATGCTCCCGCGCAGCAGATCGGCGGCTCTGGCCAGATACTGCTCCAGCTCCGACAGGCTCAGCGGGATGGCGAGTGTGTCATGGGTCGTCGTCGCGGATACCCGCGCGTATCGATCGGTCACGTCGGGCACCGGTCCACGGCCATGTTTGTTGCTGTCTCCTCGGGGATTGCCGGCATGCCGCCGTGCCGGTCTCCTACCGTAACGGGGAGGCAGACAGCGAGGAATCCTCCGGGCCGGTGGCAAGAGCGTGTCGCTGGTTGCGCGGTCAGTCCAACCGGCCGGGTCCGGCATGCTGATGGCCTACGCGGTGACCGACTCACTGGCCCTGATCGCCCGGTTCATCAGCCCCGACGGGCTCGCGGAGATCGTCCCGGCCAAAGCACCGCCGTGAGCGCGCAGCCAAGGGTGACTGCGGCGAGGGCCACGGGTCAACCGGCCGCTGTGGGTGAGCCATCCTGACCAGCAGCAAGGGCCCTCACCGCGGGTGGGCCCCTTCGCCATGTCCTGGCAATTCCGCCCACCTCTGAAGTAGTGTTGATGTCATGTCGATGCCGTTGGAGTCCGTGCCGTTCTCGGAACTGCTGCGCCAGCCGGCGGAAACCACCGAGCGGCTGGCCCGCGCTCGCGCGGTGCGGCTGCGCCGCCGCGACGCCGCCGACCTGGTACTGATGTCCGCCGACCGGGCGGAAGCCGAGGGCGAGGTGGTGGACCTGACTGCCCGGCTGCTGGCCAGCGTGGTGCGCCGGGACCCGGCCCTGGTGCGTGAGGCGCTGCCAACCGTGCTGCCCTGGGTGCGATTCCTGCCGCCCGGAGACCTCGAGCAGATGGCCAGCGAGTTCGTCGACACGGCGGAGGCGGCTGCGGCGCTGGGCAACACCGCAGCAGTATCGCAGTTGCTCACCGAGTGGCGGCACACCGCCGAGATCCACGCGGACCCCGACCTGCACCGGGTCCTGGCCGCGTCGAGCGCCGGCGACTTCGGGCCGGTGGCGCGCCCTGCCGGCGAGTGAGCGCGAAGCGAGGCGACCGGGCGGCGCCGCCACCACGCCCCGGCGGCTACACCCTGCGGTTCGCCACAAACGACGCGGCCAAGGGCTGGGAGGAACTGTGCCGCCAGGCCGCGGCCAACACGCGCGCCGCGTTCGACGCCATCGAGGCCAACCCCTGCCCGTCCCCGCCGACCAGCCGCCAGCACCCCCTCAAAGGCTCCCTCGCCACCACGGGGCACAACGGAAAGACGCTGCCGCAGTGGCAGTACGAGGTCACCGCCGGCGGCTGCATCTGGTACCTGGTCGACCACGACACCCGCACCTGCTGGATCAAGCACGCCGGCACCGGACACCCCAAGGCCACCGACTAACAACCTCCAGAAGTCACCCTCCAGGGAGCGCGCAAGGGCGGCGTCGGATACCGGCTATGTCTCGATCGAAGCGAAGTCAAACCAGCTGAGATGAGAACACCTCGGGGGCCACCGACTCCTGCGGGTGAGCCCGGACTAGGCGCAACGCCGCTCGGTTAAGGTCCGGCGGGTGTTTCGCAATGGTTTGTGATGATGTCGATCGCGATGGTGGCTTTGTAGCTATGCCGGTCTACGTTGGGTCCGCGGGCTTGGTACTTGGAGTTTGAG
>NZ_JBDPMC010000144.1:0-7565 GCF_039871625.1 Micromonospora sp. B11E3
TGGTATGCCGCGGCTACGGATCCGGTTGATGCGGGTGTCACCGCGGCGGCGTTGTCGCTGGACCCGCCGGTCAGCTGCGGCGGGTCTCCCGCCGTCCACCCACCCGCATCCACGGCTCGGTGGGATTCGTACTCGTAGGCCTGCAGCCTCTCCAGGTCCTTTTTGGTGGGGGCCGGCAGCCACCGCCAGAACTGGCCGCCCTCCCGGCCCTCCAGGCTCTCGACCTTGATCCACGCGGCCAGCTCACCCGCATGCCACTCGTCCGTGCGGGGACCGAGCCAGACCGTCGTCTCCCGGTTCGCAGCGGCCGCACCGACACTCCGCGTCTTGCCGTTCACCGTGAACGGCAGCCGCCCTTGCGGGTCGATCCGGATCTTTTTGGTGTGCCCGTTGGTCAGCTCCGGCGGGTTCCCCGCCGTCCACCCGCCCGCAGGCACGGTCCGGGGCTCGTAGATCTCCAGCCTCTTCAGGTCCTCCTTGGTGGGGGCCGGGTCCAGCCACCGCCAGAACGGGCCGCCCTTCTGGCCGTCCAGGCTCTCGACCTCGATCCACGCGGCCGGCTTACCCTTATGCGGCTCGTCCGTGCGGCGACCGAACCAGACCGTCGCCTCCTGGTTCGCAGCGGGCACACCGACAAGCCGCATATTGTCGCCCACCGTGAACGGCAGCTGCCCTCGCCGGTCGAGCTGGATCGTTTTGGTGTACCAGTCGGTCAGCTGCGGCCGGTCCCCCGTCGTCCACCTGCCCGCATGCACGGTCCGGGGCTTGTATTTCTTCAGGTTCTCCAGGTCATCCTCGGTGAGGGCCAGGTCCAGCCACCGCCAGAACGGGCCGCCCTCCTGGCCCTCCAGGCTCTCGACCTCGATCGCCGCGGCCGGCTCACCCTCATGCGACTCGTCCGTGCGGTGACCGAACCAGATCGTCGCCATCTGGTCCGCAGCGGCCGCACCGGCAAGCGGCCTCCTGCGGCGCACCTTGAACGGCAGCCGCCCTTGCTGGTCGAGCTGAACCTTTTTGGTGTACCCCTCGGTCAGCTCCGGCGGGTCCCCCGCCGTCCACGCGCCCGCATCCACGGTCCGGTTCTCGTAGGTCCGCAGGCTGTCCAGGTCGTCCTGGGTGGGGGCCGGGTCCAGCCACAGCCAGAACGGGCCACCCTCCCGGCCCTCCAGGCTCTCGACCTTGACCCACGCGGCCAGCTCACCCTCAGGCAACCTGTCCGTGCGAGGACCGAACCAGACCGTCGCATCCCGGCCCGCAGCGGCCACACCGACACCCGGCGTGCCGCCCACCGGGAACGGCAGCTGCCCTTGCGGGTCGAGCTTGATTTCTTTGGTGTCCCCGTCGGTCAGCTGCGGCGGGTCCCCCGCCGTCCAGTCGCCCGCATCCACGTTCCGGTTCTCGTAGGTCCGCAGGCTGTCCAGGTCGTCCTGGGTGGGGGCCGGGTCCAGCCACCGCCAGAACGAGCCGTCCTCGCGGCCATCCAGCCTCTCGACCTTGATCCACGCGGCCGGCTCACCCGCATGCGACCCGTCCGTGCGGGGACCGAACCAGACCGTCGCCATCCGGCCCGCAGCGGCCACACCGACATCCCGCGTCTTGCCGCCCACCGGGAACGGCAGCTGCCCTTGCGGGTTGATCGGGACCTCTTTGGTGTACCCGTCGGTCAGCTGCGGCGGGTCCCCCGCCGTCCACTCGCCCGCATGTTTGGTCCGGGTCTTGTACTTCTGCAGCTTCTTCAGTTCATTCTTGGTGGGGGCCCAGTCCAGCCACCGCCAGAACGGGCCGCCCTTGCGGTCGTTCAGGCTCCCGACCTTGATCCACGCGGCCGGCTCACCCGCATGCGACTCGTCCGTGCGGTGACCGAACCAGGCCATCGCTCTCTGGCCCGCAGCGGTCATACCGACAACCCTAGTGCCGCCCACCTTGAGCGACAGCCGCCCTTGCTGGTCGATCCCGGCGTCTTTGGTGTACCCGCCGGTCAGCTTCGGCGGCTCCCCCTCCGTCCACTCGCCTGCATGCACGGTCCGCCTCTCGTAGGTCTGCAGCCTCTTCAGGTCCTCCTTGGTGGGGGCCGGGTCCAGCCACCGCCAGAGCGGGCCGCCCTTCCGGCCCTCCAGGCTCTTGACCTTGATCCACCCGGCCAGCTCACCCTCAGGCGACCCGTCCGTGCGGGGACCGAACCGGACCGTCACCTCCTGGCCGGCAGCGGCCGCACCGACACCCGGCTTCTTGCCGCCCACCGGGAACGGCAGCCGCCCTTGCGAGTTGAGCGGGACCTCTTTGGTGTACCCGCCGGGCAGCTTCGGCGGCTCCCCCTCCGTCCACCTGCCCGCACGCACGGTCCGGTGCTCGTAGGTCTTCAGCTTCCGAAGGTCGTCCTCGGTGGGGGCCGGGTCCAGCCACCGCCAGAACGGGCCGTCCTCCCGGCCCTCCAGGCTCTCGACCTCGATCGCCGCGGCCGGCTCACCCGCAGGCAACCTGTCCTTTCGGTGACCGAACCAGACCGTCGCCTCCTGGTTCGCAGCGGCCACATCCACGATTAGCGGCTGGCCGTCCAGCGTGAACCACAGCCGCCCTCGCCGGTCGAGCTTGACCTCTTTGGTGTACCCGCCGGTAAGCTGCGGCGGCGCTCCAGCCGTCCACCCGTCCGCCGCATCAGCTGGGCGTCCTGCCCGATCGCCTGTGCGCAGCGGCGGCGCCTCGCCCAGCTCGGCGTCCTGGACCATCGGCTCGGGGCCGAACTCACCGGAGTCGGGCCCGCCGGGCGCTGCCGCCCGTCCCCGGCCCGCAGGCCGGCGCAGGCGCCCCTGACCGGTGCCCGCCTGCGGGCCAGCACCCTGATCGCGCCCGACGGTCCCGCTGCCGAACACCGCGATATCGATCCCGAACGCCACCGAGACCAGATGCGGCAAAACCCGCGTCAGGCCGGGCACAGACCTCCCCCTGGAATCCAACGCCTCCCGCAACACCCCCAACGAAGGACCGGACAGATCCAGACGATCCCGGAAATCCGTACGCCCGACGATCCGGTCAACCTCGACGGCCAGATAGTGGCGGACATCATCAATCTCCACCGCCGGCAGACCGAGCGTCTCCGCCACCTGGCCCCCCGCCCTGTCCAGCACCCGCTGGAAGAAGCCATCCCACTCCGGGGAATCCACGATCTCCGGCGAGGCCGGGGCCGGGGCCGCCGGCACCGGCGGCGCCACGGCACCACCGTCCCCCCCGGAAGCCTCCGCGATCTGACCGGAACCGGGTACGGCGCTCGGGCCCGGCGGCGGCGCAAACACGCGGGCCAACTGCGGGCCCAGCACAGCGGCCTTCTCCGCCCGCTCCCGGCTCGAGGGCACGTAGGGCCCGTCACCGTCACCGTCACTGTCACTGTCACTGTCACTGTCGTCCATCAGGTCGTTGCCGACAGGCTCGGCCGGCGGCTTCTGGTACCTCGGCGGCACGTCGAAGCCCCTGTCCCACAACTCCTGCACGGTGGCCGGGCCCTGCGCCGCGCTGGCCGCACCCGCCGGCCGTACCGCAGGACCGTCACTGCCCACGACACCCGCGTAATGAGGCTTGAGGATCTCCACGATGTCCCCAAGATCCTTGTCGGACAAACGCCAATCACCGCCGTGCCTGTGCGGGCCCATCAGTGTCGAATCGTCCCTGTCGACAACACCCGCCCCGTGCACGACCTCATGCACGTACACCCCAGGATCTTCATCCGCCGCCCAACGACGCTGATCCGTCCCGCTACCCTTGGCAACGACCGTGACCTTCTGATGGGCCAGGGCCTCATCGTCCACGAACTGCACTTCCCACCGCAGCGTCTTGCCGACCTCCGGCAACACCGCCGGCTTACCGTTCAACGCGGCGATACCGTCCAGAGTGTCCTGCTTCACCTGCTCCACCGCGTCCGGCGGACCCTCCACAAACAACCGCCGCCGAATAACCCACTCATCCCCCGGAACCAGCGCAAACCGCACCGCGATCCGTTCACCACTATCCGGCAGCCGCCGCGCGCGCAGGCCGCCGTCGGGCCCGTCAGTCCCCCCGTGGGAACCTGCCTCAACCAGGCTGACGTCAAACGCGACGAAACGTGGCTTACCACGGGGGTCCACAACACGCTTCGGCCGCCACCGCTCCGCATCAATCTCGACCGGCTCCACCGAGCCTCGCGCCGTGGCGGCTCCTGCCGCGCTCGACGCGGCTACCGTGGATACGGCCGCGCCGGCCAGATCCTCGACGTCCACCACAGTGTCAGAGCCGGCCGGAGGAGCCCATTCCTCCGGTACGACACCCAGCGTGGGCGAGTGGTCCGATCCGGGCAGGCTCGGATCCGGGTCCTCCGGAAGCGGACCGAGCTCGACGTCGGTCGAATCCAGCGCGGTGTTGCGCCGGGTCGGGGGCACCAGAATGCTGGCGATCGGCGCCGCATGCCCAGGCAACCCATCCCCGGCACCCGACCCATGCCCGGCGCCCGACTCACCCCCGGCGTCCGGACCCTGCCCGGTCGGCTTAGATTGCCACCCTCTAAGGATGCGCATGTTGAACGATTCCTGCCGGTCTCGGAGCTCTTCTTTGAGCGCCGCGAGCTGATCGACCGTCCTGCGCGTCTTGATGATCTTGTATGCGTGTCCGGTTCCGCCGACCAACGGCGCCCTGACCACGACGAAAACGCCGGTAACGGATTCCGATCCGACCTGCCGCTTCCACTTCCCTACCCAGAAGGTGACCATCTTCTGAGCGGTGACGTCCACCTTCGCCCCACCGAGCGTCGCACCTTCCGTACCAAGACTGGTATTCAGGGGAGGGGGCAATTGGTTGTCCTTCGTCAGTGCGTCCTCGAACTCTTCCGCCTCGGAAAGATCCCACTGATTCTGCGGCACCCACAGCGCCTTTTTGCGCAGCGACTCGATGTCGTCTGCGGTGGGGGCGGGCTCCAGCTCCACGTACAGGGTCCGCCCGTTAGGACTATTTTCGGCCGGTAGTTCCACGAACGCGGCGGATCGACCAGTGCTGTCATACCCGAGTTCGAGACGAACTTTTTTGATGTCCGCAGGAAAGACGAACGAATCTCCGTCGATCACGGCCTGTGGGATATAGACCGGGCTGCCGGCGAATTCTACGTTCAACTTTTGAGAATTTTTTGATATGGCGTATAGCGACGCCGTGATGTGGTAGGACCCGACGAACGACGGGGGGTCGAGTCTCCACGCCTGGCCGGGCACAACCCCTGCGCCCGGCTTACCCCGGAAGCGCCGACGCCGCCTAGGTGCCGACTCGGCTAGCGGGATGCGCTGGCCAGCCCCTTCCTGCCGCTCGTTGAGCGTCTTGATGATCCCATCGAACTCATCCATCTTCTTGCCCGTGACGACGAGCCGGTAGGCGTGTCGGCTTGCGTCGCCGACCAACGGCGCCCTGACCACGACGAAAACGCCGCGTTTCAACCCGGCCAGCCGCGGCCACTTTCCTACCCGGAAGGTGATCTCCGTCTCAGGGGCGAGCTGCACCTCCTCCCCACCGAACGTCTTGCCGGCCGCACCAATCCTAGTACGCAGGGGGGCGGGCAATCGGCTATCCGAAACTATTACGCCGTTGTAAGTCGCTGCGTCGGCAAGATCCCACCGATCCTCCAGCTCCCACACCGCATCTGCGGACTGCGACATCCCGATGATGTCGTCCACGGTGGGGGCGGGATGGACCAGTTTAAAGTACAGGTTCTGTCCGGCTCTGCTCTTCCTGGCCAACATTTCCACGACCACCGTGGGTCGACCAATGGCGTCAAACCCGGCTTCGAAACCAATTCGGTTTATCGTGGGAAAGTTGAACGAACCTCCGCCGGCCACGACGCCTTTCGGAAGATAGCTCTGGGGGGAGCTCGTCGATCTGGTCCCCGCCCCGCCAGGCCCGCCGAGCGTTACGCCCAATCGCCTTTTGCTCGTTATCGACGTCGTGCTGCGGTAGGACTCGACGAACAATGGGTGATCGGCTGTCCACGCCCGGCTGGGTGCCGTTTTCTTCAGAGCGCGCAACTTGGCAGTGAACTCGCGAATCCTTCGGAAGATGGCGCTTTTGGTGCCGTCGGCCGCGGTGATTACGACAAAACCGACAACAACCCCTTTCCTAATCTCCCCGACCGTGACATCGACCTCATCACCCAGGCTAACAAGCCCATCGACACCATCGAGGCGTATCTTCTGGCCGGCCGGCCCGATGTCCAACCCTGGCACCGGACGAGTGAACCCCGATATCTCCGGGTCATGCTCCACGGGGGTGACCGGGACACGGATGGTAATTTGGGCGGCGAGGCCCGTTGGGCGCTGGTCTTCCCAGCCGCCCTGGTCCTTGAGATTGCGCAAGTATCGGAGGTGTGCGTCGAGTTCCCGGACCTGACTGTACGGGAAGGAGGAGCGCTGACGGATGACCGCGAGGTCACGCCGGAAGGTATTTTCCAGGATACGCGAGTAGGCGCTGTCGCGATTCTCCTCCGCCTTGGCGATCGCGTCTTGCAGCAGATCACGTGTCTTTTCAAACTCCCCATCCAGTTTCTCCCGCTCGCTGGTGTCTATCTTTTGGGGGAAGCCCGCAGCGATCTGGTCGGCGATGCCGTCTTCGGCACGGGGTTTGACGAGGAAGTAAGCGCCCCTCCACCACAGGACCTGTTCCGGGACGACACCGTCACCCGGCCGCGGGCCGATGCCGTACGAGGCACCGAACGGATGATGGACCTCCATCGGCCCCAACTCCTCGGCCGCCACATGGAAAGGCACAAGCGTGAGTTCGTGAACCCCGCCACCTACGACCTTGGGGAACCAGATCCGGTGCAGCGCCTCCCGCTCCTGCTCCGACACGCCCTGCGGATACGGAAGAATCTTCCTAAATTTCGACTCGGCACCCCGGGCGAGGTCGTCGGTCAACTCACGAATCACCCACGCACGCAGTCCATCCAGGCTGCGGACCTTCAACTCCGCCAACTGAGCCCCAAAGGCGTCCAACACCGGCTGAAAGACCCCAGCCACCCCCATGTCAAACAGCCCAGGGTCGAAGTCGAACACCTTGAGCGCCCACTCCTCGAAGCGTGTCGCCTGGTCACTGGGCACCACGGCCGACAACGTGGTGATCGCGTCAGTCACCTTCTGCTCCAAGCCCGACGCGACATCGACCTCCGCCGGCGGCACCGCCGAGCCATCCGCCGGTGCCGGCGCTGCCGGCGAGCCCGGGGACCCGACCGCATCGTCCGGCGCGCGGTTCTCCGACGGCAACCCCATGATGAATGCCGACGGGTCCATCCCTGACGACAGCCAGTCCATGGACTCGCCCGGCGCATCGTCCGCCGGAGCCGTTCCTTGCAGCCAGTCCAGGAACTCGGCTGGCGCATCGTCCGCCGGGCCCGTTCCTGTCAGCAGGTCCAGGAACTCGGCTGGCGCATCGTCCGCCGGGCCCGTTCCTGTCAGCAGGTCCAGGAACTCGCCCGGCGCAACGTCCGCCGGCGGCGGCAACGCCGAGCCGAGCGCCGCTGGCACCCCTGCCCCCTCCGTCGAAAGCGATGTCGGCGCTGCCGGCGAGCC
>NZ_JBDPMC010000145.1:0-6626 GCF_039871625.1 Micromonospora sp. B11E3
TCGCCGGACGCGCCAACATCGCCCACGCCCGCCGCGACCTACACAACCGCACCGATGTCTTCGCCGTCTACGGCATCTAGCAAACCATCACCAAGCCGGACAGAAAGAAACAACGCCGGGGCCCTGGGAACAGCAGGGGCTCGCCGAATGGTCGAGTAGCGATCTGTACGGCGACCGGCAGGCCGCCCTCTCCGTACCCGGAGCACACCGAGATCGCCGGCCAGCCTGTGAGGTTGAACGGCTTCGTGAACCCGGGATTCGCCAGGTGACCCCACTTCGACACGCTGTCAATCCGGGCCGCCTCACTGCCTACGCCTGCGGTGACGATGACGTCGACGTCAGAGGTGGCATTGGCGGTCCTGGCACACAGGTTGCTGCGGCGGCGCAGGGCCTGGAGGTAGTCGGCGCTGGTCAGGAGAGCGCCGAGCGCCAGACGGTCGCGCAAGATCTCGCCGTAGTCGTGGAGGCGGCGGCGCAGATTCTGCTCGTGGAAGGCGTATGCCTCGCACGTCAGAATGATGAGGGTGAGCTCTTGGTACTCGCGTAGGGAGGGCATCGCGAGTTCTGTGATCTCGGCACCCTGTTCGCTCCACACCGCGAGGGCGTTATCAATGCCCTTTTGGGCCGCCTGACTCACGGGACTCTCCGACTCGTGCCACTCCCGAGCGACACCGATGCGCAGTCCCTTGACTCCTTGGCCGAGCCCGGCGCTGAAGTCGGGAACGGGACGATTGACGCTGGCGGGGTCCGCCGGGTCGTGTCCTGCCATCGCTTGCAGTAGCAGCGCGCAGTCTTCAGCGGTCCAAGCCATGGGGCCGGGATGGTCGAGCGACGGTGCGAGGGGAAGGATGCCGCGGCGGCTGCAGAGCCCATAGGTAGGCTTGATGCCGCTGATGCCGCACATCGATGCAGGTTCCCTGATCGAGCCGCCGGTGTCGGAGCCGGATCCCCCGAGGATCAGACCTGCGGCGATGGCGGCCGCAGTGCCGCTCGAGGACCCCGATGTGAAGTGGTCGGGGTTCCAGGGGTTGCGAGCCGGCGGCCACGGGAGGTCGAAGGACGGGCCGCCAAGGGCGAACTCGTGAAGCGTCAGCTTGCCCAACATCGACGTGCCCGCCTCTGCCCAGCGGGCAACAGCTTGTGCATCTTCACTCGGAAGCCAGCCTTCCAGCACGCGGGAGTTCGCCGTGGTGGGAATGCCCCGGGTGTTGAAGATGTCCTTGTGCGCGATCGGGATGCCGTCCAGCCTTCCGCGGAGCTCGCCGGCCATCATGCGTCCCTCGGCCGCCTTGGCTTCGGTCAGCGCGCGCTCGGGGGTGAGGGTGATGAAGCTGTTCAGCGTGCTATCGAGCGCCTCGATCCTCGACAGGCACTGTTCCACCAACTCCACCGGAGACAGCTCGCGAGCAGCGATCAGGGTTGACGCTTCTGCAATCGTGGGAATCTGCATCAGTCATCTCCCCCAGACTCGGGTGGGTGAGTGTGTGCGCCGGCACGGAAGAGATGCGCAGGCTCCGATTCCCAATCCAAGCCGCTCGTGCGAAGACGAACGACCATCGGTTCCATCAGTCGCCAGCCTTCGACGATCGCTGCCGCCTGCGCGGGCGAGAGGGGTAGGCCAGCGGCGTTCAACGCTGCCTGGACATCCTCGGGTGATGTAGATGTCATGGCTCAGCTGGCGAATCGGGACAGCCCGAACGAGTCGAGCGAGGGGTGTCGCTGACCGCCGAGCACTTCCTCGGCGACCACGTTGCCCAGGTGCGCGGACAAGGTGACGCCGCTGTGGGTGGCGACTGCGTAGATCGAGCGGCTGCCGCCGATCCAGTCGGCGATCGTCAGGCCGTCCTCTGGCAGCACGCGGGTGCCAAGTCGCACCGTTTCGGTGGTGGCTTCTGCGAGCGACGGGTAGAGCCGCTTGGCTCGCTCCAGCAGCAGGTTGGGGACCGACCAGATCCTGGGATCCTGCAAGCCCCACTGGCCGCCGGTCGGTGAGTCAGTGAAGGTGACCCCACCGTTGCGGTCCGGGCGGAGCGCGATGTCCTTGCCCTGGACGATGTGCCGGATGCCGGAGTCAACCGGACCGGTCGTGCTGATGAGACCGACGGAAGGCCTGCCTGCTGACGTCGTGTCGTGACGACGGGCAGAGTCGACCGTCGGGAACGTGATGTCTGCCGTGGCAAGGATCGGTCGGTTCCCGTTGCCGGCTGCCAGGATGGTTACATCGGCCTCATGTTGCCGGGTCGACCCATCCGGCCTCTTCGTCGTGATGCCCGTGCTGCTGATGCTCGTGACGGTTTCGTACGACAAGAAGACGGCTCCGGCTTCACGGGCGGCGTGCAGCAGGCTCGAGCACATCATGAACGTGTCGATCCATCCCTCATGGGGGAACAAGACGCCGCCCGAGATGCGCTCCGGGTCCAGCGCCGGCTCGAGTTCGAGTACGTCACCGGCCTTCAGTACCGAGGCTCGGTAGCCGGTCGATACGAGGTGCTCGGCCTTCCGCTTGAGCGCCGCCATCTCCTCAGGCGTCTGTGCGATGTGAATGTTGCCGATCTGATGGAACCAATGGCTCTCACTCCCGAACGTCCGGCTGGCGCGCTCATGTGCTTCGAGCCCGAGCACGTTGAGCTTGTTGTATTCAGCCGGCGTCTTGTTGTAGGCGTTGACCCAGGCGAAGGTGGCCGAGCTCGTGGCCGAAGCGACCTCTGCGGCGTCGATCACGGTGACCGCGGCACCTCGCTTTGTCAGCTCGTAGGCGAGGTTGCAGCCAATTACTCCGGCGCCAACGATGAGCACCCTGCGATTCACTTCGCTACCCGATTCTTCATGTAGGGACTTGTCTTGGTTGGGCGATTGCAGCGGTCAGCGGTGGGCAGGCCTCACCCAACGTTCACCGATGCGAAGAACTTCTTCGCGCGCTCGGTCGAGGGGTTGTGCAGAATGGTCCGCGGGTTGCCGCGCTCGATGACCTGACCGGCATCCATCATCACGACTTCGTCGGAGACGTCTTCGGCAAAGCGCATCTCATGGGTGACCACCAGCATCGTCGCCCCGCTCTGCGCCAGGCCACGCATGACCTCGAGGACTTCGCCGACCAGCTCTGGGTCGAGGGCGCTGGTCGGCTCGTCGAACAGCAGTACCTTGGGCTGCATCGCCAGAGCACGGGCGATCGCAACACGCTGCTGCTGGCCCCCGGAGAGCTCGCTGGGATAGTGGTCCGTCCTGTCGCCGAGACCGACCTGCTCCAGGGCGCGGCGGCCGTTGGCCTCGGCTTCCTTCCGGCTCGTTCCCTTGACAATCATGGGGCCGATGGTCACGTTGCCCAGAGCGGTGTAGTTGGGGAACAGGTTGAAGTGCTGGAACACCATCCCGAAGTTGAGACACTGGCGGCGAGCCACCGCCTTGGACACCGGCACGCGGTGACCGTTGCGGACCTCGTGCCCGATCATCGCGCCATCGAAGAGGATGGCGCCTTCGTCGATGGTCTCGAGCATGTTGACTGTACGAAGCAGCGTGCTCTTGCCCGATCCGGACGGCCCGACAATGCAGGTCACGCTGCCCGGCATGATGTCCAGGCTGACCTGGTTGACCGCGCGCAGGTCACCAAAGAACTTGCTGACCTTCACCAGTTGAAGCAACGGCTTGTCAGTCATCGGCTCACTCCTGCAGCGAGGTCCGTGGAGACTTCCTTGGAGACGGGACGGTGTCGTCGGTTGAACCCTCGGCCGAACCGCTTCTCGAGCCTCGACTGCCCGAACATCGCAACGCTGGTGAGCACCAGATACCAGATCACGGCAACCGTGAGCAGCGGGATCGTTTCGAAGTTCTTCGCGTAGATCACCTGGACGGTCGTCAGCAATTCGCGATAACCGATGACCGAGACCAGTGCGGTGCTCTTAAAGATCGTGATAACCTCGTTCGCCATTGACGGGGTGATCACCCGGATCAGTTGCGGCCCGAGGATGCGCCGGTAGGCCGCGAGCGGTGGGAGGCCGAGTGCCTTGCAGGCCTCGAACTGCCCCGAGTGCAGCGCCATCACGCCGCTGCGGAAGATCTCGGCTGAATATGCGCCGAGGTAGATCGACAGTCCGATGACGGCTGCGCTAAATCGGGTGATCACATCGTTGGCCGGGACACTCGCAAAGGTCGGCCCGAACGGGATGCCAATACTGAGCGTTGGCACCAGCGCTCCGAAGAAGAACACCAGCAGCAGCATGACCAGCGGTGGCATCGCCCGCATCACCCAGATGTAGAGGACTGCGGCGGTGCGCAGGACGACCAGGTGGGACATTCGACACCACGCCGTGATGACGCCAAGGACGAGCCCGAGTGCCGTGGTGCACAACGTTAGGTAGATGGTGTTCCGCAGGCCCTCCATGACGACCTTGCTGAAGAGGTAGGAGCCCACCACATCCCACTGCCAGTTCTCGTTGAAGACGAAGAACCGGGTGAGCACCAGGGCCGCGTAGACCGCCACCACGATGCTGATCCAGTGCGCGACTCCGAGCCGCGGTCGGATCGGAAGAGATGCCAGAGCCTCCGCAGTGTCTTCCGATTTTCCCCGTGTGTGAACTGATGTTCGCAGAACTTCTAACACGGCTCAGCCCTCCTGGCTGATGTCCGAGTTGATGGGCATCTCGGGCAGGGCGAGGTCCTGCTGCTTCCAGGCGGCGAGGAGCTTCTCGTAGACGCCGGTCTCGACGAGCTTGAGCAGTGCGGCTCGGAGGGCGTCGCGGAGGTTGGTGTTGTCCTTGTGAATGCCGATGCCGTAGACGATGTTGGTCTCGTTGAAGATCGTCTTGTAGAGATCAGGGTGCTGCTCGACGTTGTAGACGACCTGCGGCGAGTCGCCCCAGAAGGCGTCGTCCTGGGCGCTCTTCACAGAGAGGATGCCGGCGCCAGAGTCCTGGTAGGGCCGCGGCTCCAGTGCCGGCTGGCCCGCGGCTTCGCACTTCTTCGCGGCCTCCTCGAGGAAGGCCTGCTGCGCACTGCCGCGCGTGTAGCCGATGCTGAGCCCGCACAGGGTGTCGGCCGTGACCTCGTCCTGCTTGACACCCTTATGCGCCATGATCGCGGTGCCGGCCTTCATGTAGTCGATGAAGTCGATTTTCTTCTGGCGCTCGACGAAGTCTCCGACCGACGCGATGACGTCAAAGCGCTTGGCCTCAAGACCGGGAACCATCGAGTCGAAGGTGCCCTCCTGGAACTTGACCTCCGTGCCGAGCACCTTGGCGGCTGCGCGGAGCAGGTCGGGGTTCAGGCCGGTGATCTTGCCATCGGCATCCACGAACTTGATCGGCGCGAAGTCCGCGTTGATCGCCGCTGCGAAGCCGCCCTTCGATCGGATGTCCTCGGGGAGGAGCTCGGCGACGGTGTCGTCCTTCTGGACCTTCTCTACGATCGCGTCACTGTTGGTCTGCTGCTCCTTGCCGGCCGCGCTGTCTTCCGGGTTCGAGCACGCGCCCAGCCCCACGAGGCAAACCAGCGCTGCGAGTGCAGCGGTTGTCTTACGGATCATTTCCTTCTCCTTGTTTGTTTCTTACGTGGGGTTGGGACCACGCGAGATAGCGGTTACTCCGGATCGGAGTACTCGATGTAGAAGTCGATGGTTTCGGGCCGAACGAAGAACACGGCGGCCTCGGCGATCTGGCCGTTGGTCTGCCACATCAGGCGGCGCCTTCGCAGAACTGGCTGCCCGGGCTCGATAGCCAGCAGGTCGGCGTTGCGCTGTTCGAGCAGCACGGCGTCGAAGTACATCCGTGATTTGGGGATCGCGATACCGAGGCGGTTGAGGTAGGCGCGAGTCGTCAGGTGCGTCAGTTCCTCGCTGAGCAGGTCGGGCGCGAGGGCAAAGGGAATGGCGGCGATCTCGACCACGATGGGGTTCTCGTCGACGTCGTACTTCAGACGGACCATCTGGGTCACCGGCGTTGCTGGATCGATGCCCGGCAGCTCGACCTCCGCCTTGGCTGCCGGGATCACTTCTGCCGAGATGACGGCGTGCCGGCCGGGGATTTCCGGGGCGCCGGACTTGCCCTGCGCAGGGTCCAGGTAGCGGAGCAGGTTGACCTGGCGTGCGCCTGAGGCGACGTGCGTTCCCTTGCGTCGGGTCCGAACAACGAGCCCGGCCTGGGCCAGCTCGTTGAGGGCCTTCTGTGCCGTTGCTCGACTGACGTCGTAGGCCTCCTGCAGCTCGGCCTCGGTGGGCAGCCGTGCACCGGGCGGGAGTTCGCCGGACTGGATCTGGGCCTCCAGTTCGGTGCGGATCGCTTGGTATCTGGCAACGGACATGTTTTGACCGTACATAAAAACTTTTGACCGGTCAATAGTTACGCCGACCGGCGCCTCGCCGTGCTCGGCATCGACCCGATCTACGGCAGCACGAACCCGTTCGCGTTCATGGAGCTGCAGGGCGTGCAGGAGCTGTCGAACTTCTTCGAGCGCCGGGTGTCGGCGTACCAGGTGGGGGTCACCGGCTCGGTGAGCTTCGACGACGAGTTCTAGGGCGTGTCTCGTGGATCTTCGGGGCGGGTTTTGGTAGATAGATTGGCGTGTCTCGACGGCATGAGCTGACCGATGACGAGTGGGCGCTTCTGGCGCCGTTGCTGCCAGCGGATCCGCCGCGT
>NZ_JBDPMC010000146.1:0-6502 GCF_039871625.1 Micromonospora sp. B11E3
CTCCCCACACCCGACTTTTCCACGGCCTCGAAGACCAAGCGCACACGGCGTCAGCGAGCGACCGCACTCATTTTCAGCCCGGAACGGGCCCGCTCATAGAGCAGCCAAGGAACTTTTCCCATGATCGTCAACGCCGTCTCCGTGCGCGCCAGCCTCGCCTGCGTACGCTCCAACTCCCGCCGCAACCAGGCGATCTCCGCCTGCTCGGCGCTGGGCCGCCCGACCGTCTCCCCAGCCGGCTTGCCCTGCAACAGCCCGGCATCCCGGGCCCGCCGCCAACTCCGACATCAACGACGAGTACAAGCCCTCCCGCCGCAGGAACGCCCCACCCTCACCCGCCGCGACGGCCTGCTCATACCGGGCCAACAGGTCCAGCTTCTGCCCCGGCGTGAACGACCGGCGCGCCCGCGGCCCGTCCGAACGCGGACCCTTCTTGCGACTCATGACCCCATCCTGGGCCACCACAACATCAACAGCAGTACTCAACGCATCTCGATCCTGAACTCGCCCTGCCAGACGGACTTGCTATGAACCGTTGGCCTCAACTCACCCTGACAGACAGGGGACCGACGAAGAGCGGCGTGCGCACGCTCAGACCGGAATCAACGGGGCGGCATGCCTGCAGTGCCAGCGCCGCCAGGGAGCCGTGATGGCTAGGCTGTCTGGACAGATCGCACGGGCATTCGGGATGCGTAGAAGATGACCAGTGGTAAAGAGGAAATTTATCAGAAGCTTTGCCGACACTTGGATGAGAGTTGGCCAGACCGGTCTCATCACGATTTCAAGTGGACGTTGGGGCCAGTGACGGAAAGGCTGCCGCGGTTTTCGGTCAGAAGGGTTGATCCGCTGGGGCCGGGTGATGGCTACCTGTATCTCTCGGTAGGAGCCTTTGAGAGTGGAGCCGAGCCGTTGCGGGAGTTCTTCATCATGTCTGCACATGAGTCGCCCAGGCATGTCGAGACGCTCGCAATGGTTTGCCACTTCCACTCCATTCCGGCGCATCGTTTGCAGCATGGTTCTATCGTCAACCTGGGAAGGCCTTGGGCTGAGGGCTCAAATCATCAGCATTTGCTGATCTCATGGCCCTATGCGTTCGACAAGAGGGCTGCAACCTGCATGACATTCGCAGGCGACATGGTCTACCTCTGGTTAGTGCCAATCTCTGAAAGGGAGGCCGACGTAGTGCGAAGGTGTGGCGTCCAAGAACTGGAGGAGCGGTTGGAGTCCTCCGGGGCTAACCTGCTGGATCCGTTAAGGCCGTCGGTGTACTAACGGGCGTACGAACAGTTCAGGCTTGGCATATCTCCCGAGCCTGAACTGTTCGTCGGTCTGCAAAACTTCGTCACGCGATCGGGTGGATCATAAACCAGGTTGGCCACCACGGTAGCTGTGCGGAAAGTAGTTTATGCAGGCGCTCGGCTGGGGTTTCCCAGCCGAGCGTTTCGCGTGGGCAGCGGTTGAGCTGGTCGGCGACGGCGGCCAGGTGCTCGGAGTCGCGAGCGGACAGGTCGGTTCGCTTTATAAGTTTTCACCAAAGGAAGGACGACGTCGGCGAGCAACAACCCCGATTTCCACGCACCGCACGGGCGTCGCGAAAGCGCCATCGGAGACTTACAGGAATATTCGGCGACGACGGATACCGATGGGTATCGCGACCTACGGAGATACTCCCGGACCGTCGAGGACGGGACTAAACGCCATTGCGTCCCGTCACTCTCTGCAAGATCGTCTGGCTTTGCATCGAAAGCTCAGAGGCGCTCGACCTCTCTAGCTAATAGCCGGTGCATCTCACTCCCCCGTCAGGCACATGGGGAACCACATCTCCCGCTGACGACCACAGCAACGGCCCATTGCGACCGGCGATAAGGAGCACAAATCGATGGAACAGCAGGTAGAGCGCAGGCAGGCGCCGAACGAGCTTAGGTTTAGGAAACCGATGCTCTATCCCCTGAGCTACGAGGGCGCGAGTGCCCAGTCTAGCGACCTGCGGGGCGACCCACAGCGGCAGGGAGTGACCCGCGTTGACCCACGTCGTCCGGGCTGGTCACGCCGGGCCATGACCACACGCCGACCACACGGATCACGTCGGCGGTCATGATCATCGACCCGGGTCGACCAGTAGCGGCAGCAGTTGACCCCTGTTGGCACCTGCTGGAGAGCACACAACCCACACATCGTCGATGATCACCGAGCACAACACCAGCCTCCGACAAGGTGTTGCGACGACCGGTTGAATTCACCTTGACAGCCGCGGTCGGAGTGGAAGATCAGTCCCGACGGTGGCCGCCGGCCGCGGATGGCGTCGGTGAGGGCGGCGTCGACCAGGTCGGTACGCAGGTGATCGGCCACAGCCCAGCCGACGACCCGCCGGGAGGCCAGGTCAATGACCGTGGCCAGGTACAGCCAGCCCTCCCACGTGTTGATGTACGTGATGTCTCCACACCACCGGGTGCCGAAAACTTCATCCGTGCTGGTCAAGCGGCGTTCTCGTATTCGTGTAGGACTCCGCCGAGTCGATCGTGTCGGTGGACGTTCAGGCGTGCCAGCGCGGCGGGATCGGTGATCGGTTCGGCAGCGGACGCAGAGGCCGGGAGTTCGCGATGCCCCGATGAGGCCGATGCTGGTTGTGGTGGCGTTCGTACTCGCGGAGTGCGTGTAACAGGTGCGTCTGGTTCCAGATCAGTGTTCGGTCGGGCAGTTCATGACGGCAGGCGTGGATCCACCGTTCCATGATCGAGTTCATGCGGGGCGTTCGGACGCCGCTGCGCACGACCGCGTTGTCGGCGTCGGCGAGGATCGCGTCGAACAGGGTCGGGTACTTGCCGTCCCGATCCCGGATCAGGTATTTCACCGCGCGTCCGGCGTCCTCGAGGTCCATCACCAGGTTCCGGGCCGCCTGGGCAACCCAGCCGGCGGTCGGATGAGCGGTGGCGCCGAGGATGCGTACTCGGCGGGTGGCGTGTTCGGTGACCGCAAGGACGTACAGCCTGGCGCCGGCCAACGTTGACGTCTCGAAGAAGTCGGCGGCGATGATGGCCTGCGCCTGCGAACGCGGGAACGTCGCCCAGGTGGTGCTGGTCGGCTGGGGTGCCGGGTCGATACCGGCCTGTTGGAGGATCTCCCAGACGGTGGAGGCCGCGACCTTCACCCCGGGACGAGGAGTTCGCCGTGGATGCGGCGGTACCCCCGGGTGCTGTTCTTGCGGGCCAGGCGCAGCACCAGCCGGCTGATCGACCGGACAGTGGGTGGCCGTCCGGCCTGCCGGGGCCGGGAGAGTCTGGCGTGCCGGCGGGCTAGCAGGTCCCGGTGCCAGCGCGGCACCGTGTCCGGGCGGACCAGCAGCCGCAGGTGGCGCAGCGTGTCGCGGGGTAGCCGGTGCAGCAGGGCGGCGAGCCATGCCCGGTCAGATGGGGTGAACCGGACCTTCTCGCCGTTCAGCTGCCGTTCGAGGATTATGACTTGGTGTCGCAGCGCCAGGATCTCGGCATGCTTGTCCCGGTCGCTCGTTGGCAGCAGCCGTAGCAACGCGAGAGCGTTGGTCACACCGAGGTAGGCCGGTCGAGACAGCACAGCCGGTCATCCTCGCGCAGCACGCAACGTAGATCATCGCCGCATCCGCGACGAGAGCCCTCGACGCTACGCCAGCGTCCGGATCTCAGTCATCAAGAGGGCTGTGACCAGGACGGACGAGGTTTCCGGCACCCGCAGGGCTGGTCAACGACGACCAGGATCTGCCCGTGGCGGCCCAGCCGCTCGAACAGGGTGCGCAGGCGTGGCTCGGTGTTGGCAGCGGGGCGTCGTGCAGCCGTCTGCCGTCGGGCGCGAGCCCGACCGCGTGGTGGTCGCTCTTGCCGACGTCCAAGCCGAGGTCGACGCCGTAGGGGCCGTGCACCGGATGCCTCCGTTCCGTCGATGCGGCCTCGGTCGCAGGTCACAGCGTCGGACTGCCGGCAGCCACGTTACGAGGAGACCTACCCGAAGGGTGGCCGGGCCCCTATCAGCGGTCCGCCGACGCCACCCGACCCGGCGGCAACACCCCCCCGGATCATCGATGACAGGGGCAATAAGCCATACCGGGCCGGGCGACCGAGGAATCCCCGGCTGGGGACGATCAAAAAGGTAGCGGGCTATCCCGATCCCGGGTGGGGTCCGGAAGCGGAATGATCGCGTAGGTTGACGTCCTGCAGAGGGCACGTCACAGACCTGCAAGAATGTAGTGTGATGAACCGGATGCTGGTCGAGGCTGTGTTCGGTCTCGTTCAATCAGTCGCTGGCAGCGACAGAGCCAACGTGGCACTGCCGCTGCCAGCACCGCGCGAAACCGCGAGCGTCCCGTACGGGCAGGATGGCGGTGTATGTGTCACCCATAGCGACGCAGAACCTCGATGACGGTGATCCCGGGAAAAACCACCTTTATACCGAGGTTCTGCGTCTTCTTGTTGCACCGCATGGATCTGGATGCGACCGTCCGGGGCGGCTACTCCAAGTCCTTACGCCGTTACTCGGATAGGCTCAGTAGTGGCAGGTCTTGACAATTGCTCCCGAACCGGAGTACCAAATGGGGGTCGCCATCGTACCCACCCCCCTCCAGAGCTGCTGACCAGCAAACGCGCACCGGCCTATCTGCAGCTGCCGTAGCAGTGCGATATCGCCCTGCACCACCAGGAGGTCTTTCCCATGTCCAACGCAGACGTGTTCCGATCGTTGCGCGGTGTGCTGAACGGCGAGGACGCGAAGGTCCTCCACGAGATCATGGCACCGGACATGGAGGTTCACATTGCGCCTTTCCCTGGCTTCCCTGCGGTGCTGCGGACACCTGGAGAATTCGCGGAACTCCTGGCCATGGAGCACAGGGCTCTTCCCGGCTTGCCTGTTACGCCCCTTAATGTCATTTCCGAGGGTGACCGGCTCGCCGCGTATCTGAAAGTGCCAGGAAGGCACGACACAATGCTTCTTCAGCAGTTTCCGGAAGAACCACCTCGCGGCCTTCGTGTTGCACCGGGCGGTCACCAGGATGTCCAGGACGTCCCCGTCCTGGACCACCGTCCGCCACAGGTACTGCCGCTTCCCGTTGATCTCAAAAAAAGACCTCGTCCAGATGCCGCTTGTCTCCGCCGGACCTTGCGTCGGCGCAGGCCACGAGCGCAAACCAAGTTGACAACGCCCTTGCAGCCTGATTCACGCAACCCAAGCCACAGGTCTTGGCAACAACTCCTCCAACGGGTGGAAATGGTTGCCGGTGAAGATCCGGTGAGTGATCACCGACAAGTAATCCTCGCGTAGATTTTATCCGATATTCCTTACTCTTACACGGAGTGTGTCATGAGTGTCGTCAGGATGAATGTTTTGAAGGTTCCGCCGGACAAGCGTGCGGAAGTCGAGCGACTTTATGCGGAACGGCCACGCCTGGTCGAAACCGTCGAGGGCTTCGAGTGGTTCGAGTTGCTCCGGCCGACCGACGGTACCGAAAATTACCTCGTGTACACCCGGTGGCGAACCGAGGCGGACTTCGAGAGGTGGTTCACCGACTACCTGAAGCGGTCCCATCCGACGGTCTTCCCCGAAGGTGAGCAGTCGACGCCACCACCGTGGCGGCCGCAGTCACTGACGACGTGGTCCTTCGACGTCGCACAGCAGTCGCAGCCGTCATCCGCCGTTGACGGAGCGTCACAGCACCAGAGCTGAAGGACAAGTTAGAAACGATGACGGCGATGGCTTTCGCGGTGGCGATGGCGGGCCTTCGGAGTGAGCGGACCGGAGGGCGAGGTCCCCGACTGGAACGCCATCGACTGGCGGGCCTGTGAGGACAACGTACGGCGGCTGCGGCAGCGGATCTTCACGGCCACACGGGCGGCGAACCTGAAAACAGGTTCGGAATTTGCAGAAGTTGATGCTGCGGTCCCGCAGCAACGCCCTGGTGGCGGTGCGGCGGGTCACGCAGCTCAACGCTGGCCGTAAGGCGGCGCCTACCTGCGTAAGTTCGCCTGGACACCATCGTCCGGCAAATGGTCGCGGGAACGGCCGTGCTCCCGGCGTGGAGCAGCAGCCCTCGGCAGATCGGGCATCGGCCCTGCTGGGCTTGTAGGAGCCGCAGCGTGATCGTGCCGATCGGGGGAGGGTTGCGGCGTCGCCGCTGGTGCCAGTAGTCAGTCAGGTGCGGGTCGTTCGGAGAACGAACCACAGTCCCCGCACGAGTGGGAACAGTGGCTCACGGCCACCCGCACGGCGATCCGCAAACACGTGGTCACCGCCTGGGGCGCTGGCACGCCGGACGAACGCGCCGCAACCCGACTCATACACGCCTCCTGCCGCCGCCGGATCACCAACGGCAGCAAAAGGACAGCGCCATCACCTGCCCGCAAGCCTTCAGGGTTTAGAGCCCGCGCAAATAGGTCAGACGCGCTGCCCCGGATACGAGGCGGGCACGGACATCCATGATCATGAAGGTGCTTACGCCTCGTGATCGTCAGGAGTGTCCGTGCCCGTTGTTCCATCATGGCTG
>NZ_JBDPMC010000147.1:0-6178 GCF_039871625.1 Micromonospora sp. B11E3
ACGTCAGCCTGTGCCCGTGGAACATCGGCAGGATCACCGCGGCGGCCCTCGTACTCCTGCACATCGAGCACAACCGCACAACCTGATCACCCAACGCCACGACCCGTTACGCGGAAAGGCTCACTGACACGCGAGTGGGCTTGCAGCACGTCGGTCAGGAAGTTGGTCCCCGAACGGTGGTGACCGATCAACATGAAGGACACGCCGCCGTCCGCACGGCTCCGCCCAGAGGCAAGGCTGTCCGAAATCCCGCCAGTCTGAAAATCGCTCACTGGTCAACCCATTCCATGTCGGCCCAGAAACGGCGCACCGTCAGGTCGTTCATCCGGCTGAAGCCGCCGTCGGAGAAGACGCGGAGAAGACGCCCGATCACCTCGTCGCCCCGCAGCGCCATCGTGATCGGCCCCCACCGGCCGACCGGCCGACCCGCGTCCAGCACGAGGCCCCGGGCCCGGAGGAAGAAGCCGGATCCCTCCAGTAGATGGCTGGCACCGTGCTCGGCGAGCTGGGTCACGACGAGTCCCGAATAGTCCGCCACGACGCTGCCGTCATCGATCTGGTCGCCCTCGAGGGTGACGGCGCCGGGCCTGGAGACCGGCACGGGGGCGAACCGCTGCGTCGTGCGGTGACCGAGTACACCCGACTGTGGTGTCTCCCCCGGCTTGGGCCACACCTGCCGACCCGGACCGCTCAGCACGGCGACAGAGGTGTCAACGCCGTCAAGATCGAAGCAGTGTCCGAACGGCACTCCAAGATCGGCCTCGCACGTCCGCAGGACGAACCTCGCGTCGCCGCCCGGGGGTTCGGCGGCGCCGCAGCGTACGTAGGCGGAGGTCAGCGAGGTGAGGAGCACCGTCATGGCATCCGGGGTGAGGCGGGCCCGCCGGAAGCCTCTGCCGTTCATCACAGGCAGCTCGGGACCGGCGATGAGCATCCGGGCCGCATCGAGCACCCGGTCCAGGCGGATAGCAGCGTGCCAGAAGATCTCGATGGGTGTTCCGTTTGCCGCAGCGGGTTCCGCGCGCAGCGAAGACCAGGTGTGGGCGCACACCCGCTCGGCAGCACCCGGAGCCCGGTACCACCGGTTGCTCTCGTACCGGGAAACCGTGACCTGCCGTACCTCTACCCCGTGGCGCTCAGCCGAGGCCAAGAATGCCGGTACGTCGATAGGCGCCGGCTCGCCGGCGTCGGGGCATTCTCGCGTCCGCGAAAGCGCCGCGGCGTCGGCCATCACGGCGGATCGGACGCCCAGCGCGCGCAGTAGGTGGTCACGGGCGAGATCACTCAGCGCCGTCCCAGGGCCCACCACCACATGGCCGTCGCCACCACCATCGGGCGCCGACGCGATGAGCGGCTCGTAAACAGTTCGTACCGTCGTGCGGCCCGGACGTCCCATCGCGGTGACCGTCTGCCGGATCCGCTGTGAGGAGCTGAAAGCGGCCAGGGTGGTCATGCCGTCACCGCCGAGGTCCAGGAGATGTCGACGAACCGCATCGATGGCGAACTGATCCCGACGCCCACCCATTGACCCTGCTTGCCGCACGAGATGCTCTCGTAGGCCGGGTCGTCGCCGATCGCCTCCAGCCGGCGCAGGACATCGAGTGCGTCCCCATCGAGGCGCACGTCTCCGAGATAAGTTCGATCGCCGTCGGCGGACCACAGCTCACACCCGGACGCGGTGAAGTCGAAGTGCCCGGTGTACGGGTCGACCTGGCCACTGGAGAAGGACCGGACAACCAGCAGGTCTCCCGAGTCCGTTGAATACAAGGACTCAGCCGGATCGTCGCCGCTGGACACCACGGTGTTGGTGGCTCGAGGTTGAGTCGGGAAGCGGTAGTTCGCCCGGCGCCCGTTACCACCCGAGGCCCCACAGCGCACGCTGGCAAGAGCGTTGACAAACTGCCCGGCTTCCACCATGAACCGCCCACCGCATGGGACGCCGTCGTCGTCAGCGGTCATGCTGCCGTATCCGTGGGCCGCGCCGGGCTCGTCACGGATGGTGAGGCTCGGCGTCGACAGGGCAGCGTCGCGTAGCGCCCGGGCGTACGGCGACCCGTTGTAGGCGTTGTCGTGCTCACAGGCATGTCCGACCAGCTCGTGGAGCAGGGCGGCGCCCGCCGTGGGACGGAGGACCACCGCGGTCCGCCGGGGACCGGGCTCACCCGAGGCTGCCGGCGCCCGGCTCAACATTCGTACGGTATCCCGGGCGAACGAGGTCAGGTCGTCCTCGGTCGGCGTCGTCGATCGTACGAACCGGGACGAGACCTGCCGCGCCAGATCTGCAGCATGGGCGGTGACGGTGGTGCGGCATCGAACCCGCTCCGAGGCGTCGCAACGACCCTCCGTGTCCGCGACCACGTGCATGGTGCTGTACACGTCGACGACGACGTGCACCTCGACAAGGCCGTGCTCGCCGGGCAGTGATATGGGAAGGTCCGCCGCAGCCGAGGCGGCGCGCATGGCGAGGAGATCCGTGAAGTCCTCGGTCCCCGCGCCGGCGGATTCCAACAGGCCTCCGGCACGCGCCCGGGCGTGGTCCGCAGCGGCGTACCTGGCCCGGCCGTCCACGACCCGGAGCCGCCCGGCGCCCGCGTCCAGGCGTACGGCGGCCTGTCGTCGGCCGCCCGCGTAGCATGCCTGAACGTGGCTGGTCCACTGTTGGAAGAGTTGCTCGTACTGAGCCTCCCGTCGTGCTTCGACCTCCACGCGCGTCAAAGCGGCCACTTCTACCAGTGCGGTGCTGGATGTCATGCCCCGGCACCCGACACCTCGGGCCGGCGCATCACCCGACGGTGGCGGGCCAGCAACGGCAGCGGCACCAGGAGCACCACGGCCAGCAGCGTCAGGTATCCCGCGACACCGCCCGCAGTCAGCACTGCGGCGCCGATAGCCGGACCGATGGCCGTGCCGATGCTGTAGGCCATTGAAACGGCTGCGGCGTACGTGCCTAGGTTTCCCTCGGGCGCGCTTTTCGCAGCCAGAGGTTGCATGGACGGCGACACGAGCGTCTCAGCAAGCCCGAAGATCACTGCGTAGAGAATCACCACTGCCACACCGATAGGTCCGGCGAAAACGAACCCGAGGTACAGCAGGGGCAGGCTCACGATCCAGACGATCACCGCTCGTTGCAGCGCGCCGATCTCCCCGATGCGTTCGACGTACTTCTCCGTCAACGTCTGCAGGGCGAACACCGCGAGGCCGTTCGCCGCCAGGAAGACGGAGACTATGCGGGTCGAATATCCTCCGTAGTCGTGCAACACAAGCGGCATGATGGCTTCGAGTTGCACGACGCCGAAGCCGATGATGCACATCTGCGTGAGCGGCAGCGCGACGAATCGCGCATCGAGGTAGGGCCGCCACGGCGCCAACGGACGGACGCGTACGTCGCTCCCGATCTCCGCCGGTGGCGTCCGTTTCAACTGCGCGGCGAGAGCCACGCCGAGGAGCACGAACGACAACGCGTTCGCCGCGAAGCACAAGCGATATCCGCGCTCTCCCCAACTCGCGACCACCACCCCGGAGGCGGCCGCCGCGACGGCGACGGCGACATTGGCGATCATAAAGTTGCGGGAAAAGAACCGGCCTAGTGCAGACTGGCCGAAAATGAGCTTCACCGTCGGCATCAGCACCGCGTAGTAGGACCCGTTACCGATCCCGGCAAGCACTGCGGCGACGGACGCTTGCCCCAGATTCCCGGACAGCGAAAGCACGATGGCACCCGCCGCTTGGAACAGCAATGCCCCGAAAATGACCGGTACAGGGCTACGCCGGTCCGCGATCCTGCCCGCGAACGGGTTGGCCAGGAAGGCGGATCCTGCGGTCAGGGCGAAGTAGAGGCCCACAGCACCCGAACCTGCCTGCAGAATGCCGGTCAGGTAGAGCGCGGTCAGGGGAAGAACGAGACCGGTCCCCGCACTCGAGACACCGATCCCCGCCAGCAGCAGAGCCTGCGGCAAGGACGCCTTATTACCGTCCCGCCCGTCCATTTCGATAGCCGCGGTCATGCAGAACGCACCAGGCCGCTCTGAACCAGCCGCTCCACCGCGGTCCGCACCTGTGAGGCGGTCAAGGACACCCCGGGCAGCGCGGCAGCGCAGGACAGGACGTTCTCCACGACGGTGTCCAGGTCAGGCCCCGTGCACCACAGCCAGACCAGCGCCACCCGAGCCGTTAGCTTGACCTGGCGGCCGCTCTCGTGGTGCAGGAGTACGGAGTCACCGATGCTCATCGGGACGAACTCGGTCGCGCGCCGAGGACCGGATCCGTCGAAAACGGTCGGCAGCTCCGGCAGCGGGGTATCCGCCAGCCGATTGAGCGCGGCGGCGCCGAGAAGCGTCTGCCCGTAGCTGAGCATCCGGTTTGCTCCCTCGTCACCCTCGGCCACCCAGTGCCCACGGGAGTAGTACGAGAAGGCGGATAGGTCGAGGAGCGGAGCTGAGCGGCGCAGCTGCTTGTAGACCCACTTGTGACCGATGTAAATGTCACCGAGCGAGGCCACGTACGCCTTAGCCGAAGCGACTGTCATTGCGGATCCCGAATACGAAGCGGTGTCGTAATCGTGCTCGATGACCGCACCGTGGAAATCCTCGAGCGAGGAGTTGTAGCCCAGCGCCCAACGCACGACGATGAGGTCATCGATGTGCTGACGGACGTCCTTGGTCTTGGCGCGCAGCTTCTCTAGCGCAGGCGAATTGATGACGTCGACCGACGACAGGAATCGCGCATACCAGTCGACGTCATCGAAGTGCGGCCAAAGTTCAACAAGGCGCTGCCGGGTCAGATCCATACCCGCCAGAGCGTCGAGCACCCGCCTAGCCTGCGCGAGGGTCAGCCACTCCACATCGATCCGTCCACCGTCGCGCGCGAATTGAACCGGTCCATCCGGCACGCTATCCGAAGCGCTCAGGATGAAGAGGTCCACATCGCTCTTCGCATTTCCCAACCCCGCAGTCAAAGAGCCGGCGACGTAGGCTGAGTCCACGGGAGTCTGTCGAGCCAAATCGGCTGCCACCTGCCCTGCCGCAGCTATACGCTTGCCGATTTCTTCCTGATCCACGGCACCTTCTCCTCGGCCATGTGCAACGGGAGGTGTGCGGCGGGAGCCCGCCCGCCGCACACACCCTGTTTCCTTAGATGTTCGCGATGTTCGCGATGTTCGCGATGTTCGCGATGTTCGCGACGTTCGCCGAGTTGCCGGCGTCGCCGCCCTCGATCTCGATCTCATCGATCTCGATCTCGGTCTCTTCGACTGCTTCGATTGCGGTCATTCAGAATCACCTCCTTCGCTTTTGAATCCACGCGAAAGCGCTGCAACGCCAAAAGCACATTACGCGCAACTCTGTTCGCGTGTGTAAGTGTCGGGGCGACGAGCATCGATCGCCCGCAATGTGCAGACGAGCAGCGAGACTTGCGTCTCGAGCGAAACGTCGCCTCCCGAAGTAACGGCGAAACCCGCGCGCCTTTGCGAGGCAGCATCAATTGATTGCATCAGCATACGCATGATTTACCCATCTCAATAGCGTCACACGGGTCATCAAGGTCACAAATAAATTCGCGGCCTTCGGGTAGTTGCCCGGCTTTCCGAAACGGCGCCCAGATGTGCTGTCCGACCCGCGCCGACCGCGCGGCAGATACCGACGCACCTGACGGCGGGCAGCGGACATCGCGGCCCGAACGCTCCTTTGACCTGCCCGCAACACTTAGGCGGACTTGACAGAATGGACAACCGCCGGGCTACCCGACGCCTCCGCCGACTACGGAGACTTCCACGGGCGCGGGCGACGGCACTATATTTCGGTGATCAGAAAGAGGCGCTCCGCGAGAAAGCCTTACCGCGCAGAAGGCGGTTGACCGGCATCCGGTACCAACCCTTCCGGCGAGCATCATTCGCGCATCCCGCGCTTGAGGGAAATCGTGTGTCTGAAAATAAAGCACTTCTCGAAGCTTGCTCTCATCAGCACCCCCGTGCTCACAACTTCAGAACTTGTCGCCGTACCCAGTGACCCTAAGCGGCAGTCAGGCTTTCAGCAACAACGCATCCCAACGTCAAACAGGCTCTTCGAACTTGAGCGGGGTTTGTGGCTGAGCCGACCCGAGAGTGAAGGGCTCGCAGCCCGTCAGTGATCATCTGAGTGTCTAGTTCGGATGGTCACAAGTGATGAGCTGCGAGCATGATCAA
>NZ_JBDPMC010000148.1:0-6160 GCF_039871625.1 Micromonospora sp. B11E3
GCGGCCGGGCTTGGTCGTGTACGGACGTGGAGCCCGGCACCTGTGGGCTGCGAAGCGTCAACCACCCGGCGTGCCGCATGAGCGCCGCCAGGAATCTGCCCTCTTCAGGGGGCAGAGGAAGTCAAGAGAAGAGCACCCGGCCAGCGCCAGCTACGCTGACCCCGGCCGCATAAACCCCGTGTCCAGGATCAGGGGTCAAGCCCTCGTGCATGTGCTCCGCGCCGTACCGGTGGCCCACCTTGGGATCGTCGAAGCCCATCTGCCGGTCCCACCGGCGGTTGCCGTCCATCACCATGGCGATGTGCCGCGGCAGCGGGGTACCGGCCAGCCGGGCTCGGAGACGGCGGGCGTAGAGCCGGTGAGCGGTGCGCCGTACGAGCTGCATCATGATCAGATCAAAGCACCTCGGGACATTCCCACAGCGACCAGAACGGCTACGTGCGCGACCTTGCGCTGAAGGTCGGTCTTGTCTCCTGAGTCAGGAAGTAGGACCTACTCCGACTGGCGCGACGGACTGAGCCAGGCGAGAGGTTGTCCGCTCAGCGCGGCGTCGGCGAGGCGACGGGCGGACGAAGTCTTCAGCGCGGCGCGGGAGCTGTCGATCCATCGCTGGACGTTGTCGATGCCCTGGTGGCGGTATTCGACGGCCTGGACGAGGCATTCGAGTTTGTCGGCGTCGCGGGCCACGACGGCCTCCAGGGTTACGCCGGTTTCGTATTCGGCGACGGCGGCGGTGATGACCTCGGCGACGGCTGGTGGGCAGTCGGCGACCTGGTCGGCGGTGACGGTGGTGTTGGGCGCGGCGGTGAGGTAGCGCTTGGCGATGTGGGGGATGTCGGTGATCCGGGTCTCCTGGGTGTCGTGCAGGACGCAGAGCATGGAGACCCGGGCGGGGTCGGCGCCTTCCATGGCGGCGAGCATCATGCCGATGAGCGCCGTGCGAAAGGAGTGCTCGGCGATGGTTTCGGGCTGCTTGACGCCGGCGAACCACCAGCCGGTGCGAGCGGCCCGCTTGAGTACGCCGGCCTCGAAGATGAAGCTCATCGCCCCGGCGGCGTCGTGGTCGTCGCTCATTTACCCGTCCCTGTGCCGGTGAGTCCGTCTGTTCGCAGGCTGTAGACGATAGACGTTAGTTCGTGTCGGGACTGCGCGGAGACGCCCCCACTGTCCAGCAGGGCGGTACAGCGTCCGAGGAGCGTACGTCCGGTGTCGGGTTCATCGAGGGCGAGGCCGCGCCGTGCGGCGAGTAGCGCCCAGACGTTGTGGATGTTGAGATCCACGAACGGGTGGCTGGCGTCGAGGCGTTGGACCAAATGCCGAAGCAGTCGGGAGCCTCGCCAGTCCGAGAGGGGAGCGGGCATGAAGGAGTCGTCGCGTTGGCGGTATGGGATCTCGCCGAGCTGCTGATCGGCGGGCAGGAGCGGGCCGAAGGCCACGGGGCCGCGTCGGCGGTGGGGTGTCGAGACGGCTCTGACGAAGGTGGGTGCCTGCCCCAGGACTGCCCAGAGAATCAGGTCGGTCAGGCGGTGGGTGAGCACTGACCAGCCGAGTGGCTGTTCGGCCACGTTTGTGCTCTCCACCTTGTCGTCGAGTACCGCGGTGAGGACCAAGTCGGCTTCGGCAGCGTCGTCGAGGGCGGCGAGCAGGCTGGTGCTTGCTCCGAGCCGACCGAGCCTCTGGCGGGTCGCGATTGCCTGTCCGAACGGCACGGCCGTGAAGGGCCGGCGTCCGGATTCCCAGCTCTGTACGGTCGCGCGGTCGACGGCCAGATCGACGGCGAGCTGTTCCTGTGTCATCGGGATGGATTCCCGGATCAGCTTCAGCAGATAGCCCGTCACATCGCCGCCCCCGTTGCGATCGTCCGCGACCTGCCATTCGATATCCCTACGTTGACCGGTGGTCGACGTTCCCGCCGTGACCCCTCGCGCGGCGGGAGATAAGTCCTGCTCACCCGTACTGCTGGTGAGTCCAGCGATCGTCGCCCTGATCGTAGCGTCGTAGTTACCGAACGTTCCAGATCCGGTCCCGTGGTTCGGGGCCGGCCATGTCGCGCTGCCCACCGGAGGGAGACAGCGATGCGGGATAGCACACGATCCAGGGCCAGCCGGTTGGCCGGGGCCACCGAACCGCGGTGGCGACGCGTCTCGTACGAGGAGTACCTGAGCGCCGCCGCGCTGACCCTGGCCCGCCGGCATCGGCCGGTGTGGTGCTGGCGGAAGTGGCGGCGGATCTGCCGGTGCGGTGCCGACCTGCCCTGCCGTGTCCGGCACCGGATTCCGATCAACCGTGGCCACTGGCCGGACGGGGAGGCCAGGTGAACGACGACCAGGAGCGGGCGATCCTCGCCGTGCACATCCGAGGACTCGACGGCATGTGCACGGGCTGCCGGGCGTGGTGGGGGCGCCTCAACCCGTACCCGTGCTGGCAGGTGGAGGGGGCGACCAGTCGGCAGGCCCGGACGATCATGGCGCGGTTCCTGGGGGTGCGGGCGTGACCACCCACGGGCCGGTGCTGCCGATCTGGAGCTGCGGCGGCTTCGGCGCGCCCTGGCCCTGCCGCACCCGCCGCCAGGAACTGCAAGCGGAGTTCGCGGACGCGCCGATGTCTCTCGCCCTGTACATGGGGGCGCAGTTCGCCCGCGCCGCCGAGGACCTGACCTGGGCACCCGCCGGCGCCCTGCACCGGCGGTTCCTCGGCTGGCTGCGGTGAGCGCCAGACGGGGCCCGGTGTGGACCGGTCACGCCGCCAAGGGCCTGCTGCGGGCCGAGTAGGAGCGCAGGGCCCGCAGGAAGTCGATCTTCCGGAACCCGGGCCAGTACACGTCGCAGAAGTACAGCTCGGAGTAGGCGGCCTGCCAGAGCAGGAACCCGGACATGCGGCGTTCCCCGCTCGTACGGATGACGAGGTCGGGGTCGGGCCGACCGCCGGTGTACAGGTGCACGGCGAGGGCGTCGGCGGTCAGGCGCTGCGCCAGCTCGCCGGGAGTCGCCCCCGCCCGCGCCTCCTGCTCCAGCAGGGAGCGCACGGCGCTGACGATCTCCTCGCGGCCGTCGTAGCCGATGGCGACCGTGACATGGAAGTCCCCGCTCCGCTGCCGGGTGCCGTCCTCGGCCAGCTTCAGGGCGTGCCGCGTCGAGTCGGGTAGGACGTCCGCTCGGCCGGCCAGGTGCAGCTGCCACGGGCTGTCGGGACGCAGAAGCGGCTTCGTCACCACGTCCTCGATCATCCGCATCAGGTTCTCCACCTCGGCGGACGCACGTTTGTGCATGTTGTCGACGGAGGCGACGAACAGGGTCACGTGGCGGATGTCCAGTTCGGCACACCCGAACCGCGTGGGATGAGCGATCGCGGAACTCCGCTGGCTCGGCGTCGCGGCGAGCCGGCGTTGAGGGTTACCGGGAGGCGGGGTGATGAGTACCGTGGGCCACGACGGCCGCTGACGGGCGGGCGGGAGGAGGTTCGGATGGACTCCATGCCGGAGCTGACCTTCGGGCAGCGCCTGAAGGTCTACCGTGAGCGTTCGGGCAAGACCCGTGCCGTGCTCGGCGGGCTGGTGGGCCGCAGCGCGGAGTGGGTGAAGGCCGTCGAGACCGACCGACTTCTGCCGCCGCGCGTACACATGCTGGATCGGATCGCTCGCGCGCTCAAGGTCGACGTCTCCGCCCTGATCGGGGAGCTCAGCGACCGGTCCGCCGTCGTCAACGGCCCGGAGCACCCCGCACTCGCCTCGGTCCGCGACGCCCTCAACCGCTTCACGCTGTCCGGCGAGGTGTCCCCGCAGTCGTTCGAGCAGATCCGGGAACGCCTCTCCGCAGCCTGGCGGGCCCGCCATCAGGCGTCGGACCACCGGACGGTGCTCGGCGCTGTGCTGCCCGACCTGGTGCGGGACGCGCAGCGTGCCGCACTGGCGTACGAGGGCGACGAGCGCCGTCAGGCGCACGCCCTGCTGGCCGAGGCCCTCAATCTGGCCCAGATGTTTCTCGCCTACCAGCCCGCCGCCGAGCTGCTGTGGCGCGTCGCGGACCGGGCGATGGTGGCGGCCCAGGAGTCGGGAGATCCGGAAGCGCTGGCGCGCGCGGGCTGGTTCCTGTGTCAGGTCCACCGGGAAGCTGGGGATTGGGACACGGCGATGTCGGTGACGCTGGACCTGATCTCGGCGCTGGAGCCACGAGCGGCAGACGCGGACGCGAACCTGCTCGCCCTGTGGGGTGCCCTGAACTTCGAGGCCGCCTACACCGCTGCCCGCGCGGGCGAGGAGGGCCGGGCCTGGCGGTACTGGGACCACGCGGACCGGGTGGCGCAGCGCCTGCCGCAGGACTTCTACCAGCCGCAGACGTCGTTCTCGCAGGTCATCATGGGCGCCCACGCCGTGACCGTTGCCGTGGAGTTGCAGAAGTCCGGTGAGGCGGTGCGACAGGCCGGTCGCCTCGACCCGGCTGCCATTCCATCGCGGCCACGCCGTGCCCGGCACCTGATCGAGGCTGCCCGGGGCCATTACGGCAAGGGCGATCACGAGGCCACGGTGGCGATGCTGCGACGAGCGTACGACTCGGCGCCGGAGACGATCCGCTTCAACGGCTACGCCCGCCAGATCACCCTGGATCTGCTCGACGGGCCGCGTTCCGCCCGCAACGACGTGCACGATCTCGCGCTGAAGGTCGGCCTCGTCTCCTGAGCCAGGGGTAGGAACTTTACCCATTCCGGCTCGCGACGCTTCGTAGGTTTCTCCTCACGGGATGCGGCGGGCGGTTACGGGTTTCGCCTGGTCGCCGCGTCCCTCTCAAGTTCGGGTGCGGCAACGCGCCGTCGTGACCGACGGGGGAGAACCAGTGCGGCGAGTCTCGTACGAGGAGTACCTGCTCGCCGCCGCGCTGACCTTCGCCCGTCGGCATCGGCCGGTCTGGTGCTGGCGGAAGTGGCGGCGCGTCTGCCGGTGCGGTGCCGAGCTCCCCTGCCGTGCCCGGCACCGGATTCCGATCAACCGTGGCCACTGGCCGGCAGGGGAGACCGAGTGAACGACGAGCAGGAGCGCGTGATCCTCGCCGTCCACCTGCGCGGGCTCGACGGCATGTGCACCGGCTGCCGGGCGTGGTGGGGGCGCCTCAACCCGTACCCGTGCTGGCAGGTGAACTGGGCGACCAGCCGGCAGGCCCGGACGATCATGGCGCGGTTCCTGGGGGTGCGGGCGTGACCACCCACGGCCCGGTGCTGCCGATCTGGAGCTGCGGCGGCTGCGGGGCGCCCTGGCCCTGCCGGACGCGACGGCAGGAGTTGCGGGCGGAGTTCGCGGACGCGCCGATGTCGCTCGCCCCGTACATGGGTGCGCAGTTCGCGCGCGCCGCCGAGGACCTGACGTGGGCGCCCGCCGGCACTCTGCACCGGCGCTTCCTGGGCTGGCTGCGGTGAGCGTCACCGGCGTCCGGGGCAGCTCCGGTGGCTCCACGCCTATGGTGGTCGGATGTCCCGGCGCGCGAACCCCACCGTCGAGGCTGACTGGTCCTCGGTGAGTCATGCGTACGGCCCGGCTGTCGAGATTCCCGACCTACTGCGCGCGGTGAGGTCGGACAGCCAGGAGGTTCGCCGGAGCGCGTACAGCGACCTCGCCGACCTGCTCGTGCACCAGGGATTGTGAAGTGCCGGGGATCCACGCTGGTCCTGACCGTCCGGGCGGGCGAGGGCATCAGCATGTCGGAACCGCTGGCCAAGGCGATCGAGAAGGCGCTGAAGGTCGAGATCCCGAAGGAGGCGGACCTCCGCAAGAAGGACATCGTCAACCGGACCGTCGTGGAGCCGGACGTGCCCCTCTGCCGTGGGTCACTGATCCCTTTTCGGTGTGACAATGATGAAAAGGGAGGTAATGTCCTCTTCGACCGCAATGCCTCCAGATTCAGGATGATCGCATGGACCCTTGGCAGCCGATCGACGAGTTGATCGTGAAGCGCCGCATCCTTCCCGCGATGCAGGCGATCCGCGAGGCCGAGGGATGCAGCCTGCAGCGGGCGATCGAGGTCTTCGACGAGCGGTGCGAGTTGCTCCGGCGGACCAGGCCGGACGCCTTCGCGGTGACTCGCGAGGAGAGCGGCCAGGGCGTCCACAGCTGAGGCACCGCCTCGACCCGCCGAGCGAGAGACAGAAAGAGCCGGTCGACGCCGTTATGGCG
>NZ_JBDPMC010000149.1:0-5962 GCF_039871625.1 Micromonospora sp. B11E3
AAGGCGCCGGCGTACACGGCTGGAAGCAGGCCCTGAACTCACTGGAAATCTTCTTCCCGGGCCGCATCCCCGTCGATGTCCGATAGTTAGACAGGATAGGACGTTACACAGAAAATCGGACAGGCCCCGAGGCGCTCGGCGAACCCGGTCAGGCCTGTCGCCGTGCGTTCGGTCAGGCCGGCGACCCAGCCGGTGGACACCGGCGCGCCGAGCAGGTCGGCCAGGATCTGCGCCGTCCGCGCCACCGGGATGTGATGGGCGACCAGCAGATACACCGCCACCGCCGCCACCGACGTGCCGTACTGCACCGGCGCGGCGACCTGCGCCGGCGCAGGTCGCGGCGGTGACCTGCCCACACCCGGCGTACCGGCACGACACCAGACGATGCTCGAGCACCCGCAGCCGGATCTGCGGCAACTCGAACACCTGCCGCCGTACCTGCCCGACCATCTCGGCGGCAGCAAGAGCCGCGCCACAGCCACCACACCCGGCCGGACGATGCTCCACCACCTCGTCCGGATCGTCCACCAGCGACAACGCCGCACCCGGCGCACCCGGCTGCTTGCCCGGCCCGGCCCCAGACGACCGCCGAGACGACCGCGGCGGCGGCTTCGCGAGACCATCCGACGACGGCGGCTTCGACGAATTCCGCGAGTTCAGCCCCAACCGCCGCTCAAGCTCAGCCACCCGCGCCTGCAACAACTCGATCTGCCGCTGCTGCTGCACCACCAACGCCGCAAGCTCGTCATAGCTCGGCCGGCCAGCAACCTCCACAACCGGACACCCTGCCCGAAACCCCGCAGACGATCAAGTCCCCGACCCACCACCTGAACAGTCACGATTCGTCGTAGCTGGATCAACCGTCTCGGCGCCATTTCCGCTGATACTCCTTGACGTGGTACCAACCAGGCGCTAATAATACCGCTATGAGTACCTGTGGTCCGTGTCACTCCGGTGAGAGGTAGCTGCACTTCGGGCCACCAGGCCAGGCCGTGCAGAGCGCGCCGAGCGGCCACGGAAGCTGGGTGCTCACCAAGGACAGCCGCGCGGGGCCCGTTTCCCCACGCACTGGTGCGGTGACACCGTGGCCCACCCCCACCGGCCCCGGCCCCGCCCCAGCCGCCGCAAGAACTGAGGAGATGTGATGAAGAGAGCCGGCATCGCCGCGGCCTGCGTGATGGCCCTGGCATCGACCTTGGCCGCGTGCGCGGGTGAAGGCCCGTCGGGAGGACAGGCCGGGTCCACCACCGAGAAGCTCGTCGAGGAGGCGAAGGCAAACACCGAGGCCGCGCTCGCCGGGACGGACCGCCCGCTGCCGAAGGGTGGCCCCCGGGCGCAGTCCGGCAAGACCGTCTGGGCGATCGCGTGCACCACCCAGGGCGCTGGATGCCTCCTGCCTGCCGAGGGCTTCCTCGAAGCCGCAAAGAAGCTCGGCTGGACCGGGAAGCTCATCGACGGTAAGGCCGACCCGGGTGTGTACAACTCGCAGCTTCGCGCAGCGGGCGCGGCCTCTGTGGACGCGGTGGCGTTGTTCGGCGTCGATTGCTCGGCAGTAAAAGGCTCGATCGAGGCGATTCAGCGCGACGGCGTCAAGGTGATCGGATCCAACGCCCTCGACTGCGACGACGACTACAGCCGGGGCGGAAAGCCGCTGTTCGACGCATACCTGCCCTGGGGTGAGGATCTCATCTCCTACAACGACTACCTCAGCACGGTCGTCGGACCGACCATTGCCGACTGGGTGATCGCCAAGACCGCCGGAAAGGCGGAGATCATCCAGATGCGCCAGGACGACAGCGCGACCCTGCGCCTCATCGGCGAGTCGCAGGAGAAGCGGCTCGGCGAGTGTGGCGGCTGCACAGTCCACAAGGTCTCCTACACCGGAGCCGACCTGCTCGGCGGGAAGCTCCAGGCGAAGGCGAGCGCGGCGCTTCAGAAGTACCCGAACGCCAGCGTCGTCATGGTCCCTACGGACGCGGCGATCACGCTCGGCGTGGGTGCCGCGGCCGGCCAGGCACGGGCGGCCGGCCGTAAGGACCTCCTGCTGGTGGGGAACGAAGGGGTCCCGTCATCGATCAAGCTGCTGCGGGACGGCACGCAGTCCTACGCGATCGGCCGGCCGCTGACGTGGACCGGATGGGCGACGGCAGACGCTCTCAACCGGCTCTTCGCCGGTGAGAAGCCTGTGGATCCGGGCATCGGTGTCGGCAGCATGGACGCCGGTCATCTGCCGACGACGGACGTTTACGACGGCAACCCGAAGTCCTCTGGGTACCAGGCCAACTATGCGAGCAGCTGGGGTGTGGGCTGAGTGGCCGGCCCCGAGACCGGCGCTGCAGCGAGTGGCCTCGAGTTTCAGGGTGTATCGAAGTCCTTTCCCGGGACGCGCGCCCTCGCCGACATCAGCTTCGCTGTCCGCCCGAGCGAGTTCCATGCCCTCGTCGGCGGCAACGGATCCGGCAAGTCGACACTCATCAAGATCCTCGCCGGCGTCTATCAGGGAGACCCCGGCGGTGTGATCCGGCTGGGCGATACCACTTCGCAGTCGGATCACGTGACCCCGCGGTGGTCGAGGGCTGCGGGCATACGGTTTGTACACCAGGATCTCGGGCTGTTCCCCCAGTTGTCCGTGACCGAGAACGTCCTGGCTGGAACGTCGTACCCGCGTCGGAGGGGCGGCATCGACTGGGGCATGGCGCATCGAACCGTTCAGGGTTTGCTCGACTCCCTTGGCATCGAGGTCGCAGCGCGCTCGTTCGTCCGGGACCTGCGTCCAGCGGATCAAACCCTGATCGCGGTCGCTCGCTGTCTGAGCGATCGCCAAACCAGTTCGATTCATTTGCTGGTGCTCGACGAGCCGACCACTCGGCTTCCCGCGGACGAAGTCCATGGCTTGCTCGAGCGTCTCAGGTCGTACAGCCGAGGCGGCCAGAGCATTCTCTACGTGTCTCACCGACTGGACGAGGTCCTGGAGTACGCCGACACGATCACCGTGCTGCGCGACGGACGGCACATCGACACCCGCTCGGCGAGCGAGCACGACCGGTCCACCATTGTCGAGGCGATCGCCGGTCAAGCGCAGGCGCACCTTTCCCGACGGGTGAACAAGTCCGTGCCGGGAGCGCCGGTCCTCAGTGTCGAGGGCCTCACCGGCGGGCCCCTGCGTGACGTGTCCCTCTCGGTGGACGCCGGTGAGGTCGTCGCGATCGCGGGTCTGGTCGGCAGTGGACGTACCAGCCTGATGCGGAACATCTACGGCGCCGTGAAGCCGGCCGCGGGGACAGTTGTGGTCAACGGCCACCCGCTGAGTCCGGGCAATGTCGCCGAGGCGCTGGATCGCGGCATCTCCTTCGTTCCGGAGGACCGCGCTCGGGACGGTGCTTTTCTGGACCTCGGTCTTCGCGAGAACCTCTCCGCGACCACGGTGCGTCGGTATCGCCGCCTCGGCTGGTTCCGGCGCGGGCAGGAGACCGGTGACGCCTCTCGTGACGTCGTCACCTACCGAATTCGAACTCCGGGGACGATCACCCCAATGGTAAAGCTCTCCGGTGGCAATCAGCAGAAGGCCGTCATCGCCAGAGCCATGAGGACCTCGCCCTCAGTGCTGCTCTTGGACGAGCCGACACAGGGAGTGGACGTCGGCGCGCGAAGCGACATCTACGCGCAGATCGAAAGTGCCGTGGACGCCGGTTCCGGAGTCCTGCTCGCGACATCGGACCTGGACGAGTTGTTGCACCTCGCCGATCGAGTCGTCGTACTGACCGCCGGCAAGATCTCCGATCAGGCGGCCGGAGACGAAATCACGAGGACATGGATCTACGAAAACGTCTACAACGCGGGAGACGGAAAGTAATGAACCATAGCACCGAACAACTCGATCCCGTGCGTGCGCCGTCGCCGGACCAACCGGATGGTACGCGCTCAGGGGTCCACTGGGCGGCGTCGATCATGCCGATTGTGGAGCGCTTCGGTCTGCTCATACTGCTCGTTGCGGTAGTCGTCTTCTTCGCCGTCTACCCGGCAACGTCACAGATCTTTCCGACGATGGCCAACTTCAAGAATATCGCAGCCAACGAGGCGGTCCTCATCGTGGTTGCGCTGGCCGTGCTCGTTCCGATGGTGGCGCACCGATTCGACCTCTCGGCGGGCGCTGTGGTTGCGCTCGCATCGATCGCCGCAGCGAAGGCGACCACGTCGATGGAGCTGCCACTGGCTGTCGGGGTCGTGGTGGGCATCGGCGTGGGCCTCGTCGTGGGCCTGGTGAACGGGGCGTTGATCGCGTATTGCCGAGCCAATTCGCTGGTCATTACTCTCGGCATGTCCACCCTGTTGATCGGGGCCGGCGCGTACTGGTCTGGATACCAAACGCTGGTAGGTGTCCCGCAATCGCTGACGAGTTTCGGCAGCGGATTCTGGCTGAATGTGCCTAAGTCCGTGTGGTTGGTGGTCTGTGTCGCGCTGGGCGTCTCCTACCTGCTGGGCATGACGGTGTACGGGAGGCGGCTGTTGTCGATCGGATCCAACGAATCGGCAGCGAACCTGGTGGGCATGCCGGTACAGCGAACCGTCATGACCGCCTTCGCCGTCTCCGGCGGTCTGGCCGGGCTGGCAGGAGTCCTCCTTCTCGCTCGCACCGGCAGTGCGGCATCGGGTGTCGGTACCGGCTACCTGCTTCCCGCCCTCGCGGCGATCTTTCTTGGATCAACGACGATCAGGCCAGGCCGGTTCACTGTGGCCGGAACCCTCACCGGCGTGTTCTTTGTGGCGGTCAGCATCAATGGACTGACGCTGGCCGGCACCGAGGACTGGGTTGAGCCCGTGTTCAACGGCGGCGCCGTCATCGTCGCTGTTGCGATCTCCTCGTTGCTCACACATCGACGGCTGACCGGCTCGCCGCGTCAGTACAAATGTTGAAAGGTCAGCTTGAATCGGCTGGGAGGTTCAGGCCGGTGTGGGTCAGGAAGCCGTTGAGGAGCAATTGGTCGGGTGGCCCGGGGGAGTCTCACCCCGGGGCTCCCACAGAACGGAGCGCGACAGTCTCCCGTCACTCCGCTCTTCTCATCGAGTCCACACGAACTCGCGCGCCCGGGCCCAGTGCATGAACAAGCCGGGTTCTCGTTCGAGAATCCCGGACCACCACGCCTTGAACCGTTTGAAGGAGCGCAGCCTTCGGTACTTCGGCCGACGGCGGCGGCTGTCGTGATGGCGGCGACGCTCGCGGTGGTGAGCGCACCGGTCTGCTGGGCAGCGGTCTGCGCGGTCAGCAGCAGTCCTGCGGCGACGGCCGCGAGGAGTCCCGCACCAGGCCAGTCCGCCCGTTCCCGTCGTGGCAGGCGGGCGGTGAGCGGCCAGCACCGGGGGGATGACGGCGATGGACAGCACGGGCAGGACCAGCGCCGCCCGCCACGACCAGTGCGTCGCCGCCGCGCCGGCCAGCGGCGCGGTGGCGGAGAACCCGGCGAGGCAGGCGCCGAAGGCGGCCAGCGCGGCCGGGCGGCGGGCGTCGGGCAGCCGGGCGGTGCCGGCGAGCGCGGTGGCGGTGATCGCCCCGGAGCCAGGGAGACGGGACCGGACGAGGCGGGACGCAGGGGATGCTCGTCGCACGAGCACCCACCGAGCACCCAAACGTCCACAAGAGACGAAAAACCAAGGGGCCCGACCCGCGTTTCCGCAGGTCGTGTGTCACGAACGCTGAAGGAGGGTTCGAGAGTGGTGTAGATCCTTCTGGATGCGGTGCTGTGCAAGTGATGGAGGTAGGTCCTCCGGGATCGCCCTGCAGGGGGAGGTTCCAAACCACCGCAGGCTGCGTCGGTTAAGTGCCGTTCGTGGTGAGCGCTGTCAATCCCCTGAAAGCGTGGAGGGCTGTTTAAGCTGCCTGAGCCAGGCGGGCTTGGGCGATGAAGCGTTCGTAGTCGATGGGTGACATGCCGTCGCAGGCGCTGTGGCGTCGGCGGGTGTTGTA
>NZ_JBDPMC010000015.1:0-114163 GCF_039871625.1 Micromonospora sp. B11E3
CACGCGGCGGATCCGCTGGCAGCAACGGCGCCAGAAGCGCCCACTCGTCATCGGTCAGCTCATGCCGTCGAGACACGCCAATCTATCTACCAAAACCCGCCCCGAAGATCCACGAGACACGCCCTAGCGGTCCGCCCCGCCGCGCCCGCCGCCCGGGACCGCGCCGGTCACGGTCGGCGCGCCGTCGGCGGCGGGCAGGGTCACCGTGACCTCCAGGCCGCCCCCGGGCTGGGCCACCACCCGTACGGTGCCGCCGTGGGCGTCGCAGACCGCCCGGACGATGGACAGCCCGAGCCCCGATCCCCGGGCGCCGGTGCGCTCCTGCCCACCCCGCCGGAACGGCTCGAACAGCCCCGGCACGTCCGCCTGGTTGACCTCGAACCCGGTGTTGCCGACCACCAGCCAGGACGAGCGGCCGTCCGACCCGGTACGCACCCAGATCCGGCCCTGGAGGTGGTTGTAGCGGACGGCGTTCTCGATCAGGTTGCCGGCCAGCCGGTCGAGCAGGCCGGGGTCGCCGACCACCGGGGCCGGCGCCAGCGCGGTCTGCACCCGCAGCCCGATCCGCTCCACCTCCCGGCGCATCGCGGACAGGGCGTTGGCGGTGCCGGTCGCGAGGTCACACTCGGTGCGCCGGCCCAGCCGCCGGCCCGCCTGGGCCTCGCTGCGGGCGAGCACCAGCAGCGCGTCGACCAGGCTGTTGGCCCGCTCGGAGGCGTCCCGGACCACGGTGGCCATCCGGCGGTACTCGGCGGCGTCCGCCTCGTCGTCGCTCAGCGTCACGTCGATCTCGGTACGCATCACCGCCAGCGGGGTACGCAGCTCGTGCGAGGCGTTGGCGACGAACCGCCTCTGCGCCTCGAACGCGGCCGTGATCCGGTCCAGCATCGCGTCGAACGTCTTCGCCAGCTCGGCGACCTCGTCGTCCGCCCCGGACCAGCCGATCCGCTGGTCGAGGGTGGCCTCGCCGAGCCGCTGCGCGGTGGCGGTGACCTGGTGCAGGGGGCGCAGCGCCCGCCCGGCCACCGCGTACGCGCCGGCCACGCCGACGACGCTGATCGCCAGCAGCGCCACGAGACCCTTGGCCAGCAGCTCCCGGGAGGCCGCGTCGACGAGCTGCCGCTGCCAGGTCGCGGCGTCCAGGGAGCGGCCGTCGGCCAGCAGCACGGTGGTGCCGGGCAGCAGCTCGTCGGTGGGGCGCAGCGCGTCGCGCACCAGCAGCCAGGCGAGCAGCACCAGGATCGCCCCGGCGCCCACCAGCAGGATCCCGTTGAGCAGGGTGAGCCGCAGCCGCAGCGTGGGCCGCAGCTTCGCACTCATCGGGTTTCCTCGGCGGTGCGGTAGCCGGCCCCGACGACCGTCTCGATCAGCGGCGGGTCGCCGAGCTTCTTGCGTAACGTCATCACGGTGACGCGGACGATGGTGGTGAACGGGTCGGTGTTCGCGTCCCAGACCCGCTCCAGCAGCTCCTCGCTGGAGACCACCGCCCCGCGCGCCTTCAGCAGCTCGCAGAGCACCCCGAACTCCTTGTTGGTCAGGTCGACCGGCGCGCCGCCGCGGGTGACCACCCGCCGGGCCGGGTCCAGCACCAGGTCGGCCACGGCGAGCACCGGCGGGGCGGCCGGGGTGGCCCGCCGGCCCAGCGCCTGCACCCGGGCCACCAGTTCGTCGAACGCGAACGGCTTGGGCAGGTAGTCGTCCGCGCCGAGCTGCAACCCCTCGACCCGGTCGGCGACCGTGCCGCTGGCGGTGAGCATGAGCACCCGGGTCAGGGTGCCGGAGGCGGCCAGCTCGGCGCAGATCTGGTCGCCGTGCATGCCGGGCAGGTCCCGGTCGAGCACCACCACGTCGTACCGGGTGACGAAGGCCATCTCGTGGCCGGTGTCCCCGTCGTACGCGACGTCGACCGCCATGCCGCGCTTGCGCAGCCCCCGCGCGATCGCGTCGGCGAGGTTGCGCTCGTCCTCGACCACCAGTACCCGCATACCAGACCTCCTCGCCGCGGACTCCCCGACAACCTAGTGCCGCCCGCCAAACCAGCGTCCCACCGGCCGGGCCGCGGTCACGGCCGGTCGGCCCGGCGTTGCAGAAAACCTTCAGGTACGGGATGCTTCGCGGCGCTGATGTGCAGCGGAGGGAGCGGCGATGACCGGGCCGGCGCCGACCACGGAACGGGACGTCACCTACGCGCGCTTCCGCCTGCCGACCGACCTCGCGGCCGGCGAGTCCGCCGGGGCGGGCGCGGGCACGGGCGGGCTCGTCCTGAGCGCCCCGACCGGCCGGCTGTCCCACCCCGGCGACGCCACCCGCGCGTACGACGTGGCGACCTGGACCGCCCCGCCCGTCCGCACCGGCTTCCCGGTCGACCAGGTGGTCCCCTCCTGGGCCGCGGACACCCCGGACGGCTGCGGGATCCTGGTCGAGCTGCGCGGCTGGCACGGCGACGCCCCGGCCACCCGCTGGTACGAGCTGGGCCGTTGGGCGGCCGACGACGAGCCGTTCGGCCGCACCTCCGTCCCGGGGCAGGCCGACGCGGACGCCCGCGTCGACGCGGACACCCTCGTCGTCACCGGCGCCACCGTCACCGGCTGGCAGGCCCGGGTGACCCTGCTCCGGCCGGTCGGCACCGACGCCACCCCGGCGCTGCGCGTCCTCGGGGCGGTGGCCTCCGGCCCCCGGCCGCCGGCCCCGCCCGACGGGCACCGCGCCGCCGACGGGGACCGGGCCGGCTGGGGCCGGGTGCTGGACGTGCCCCGGTACTCGCAGCGGCTGCACGGCGGGCCGGAGCGCCGGTGGGGCGGCGGCGGGGACTCCTGGTGCAGCCCCACCAGCGTCGCCATGGTGCTGGACTTCTGGGGCGCGGGTCCCACCCCCGACCGGTACGCCTGGGTGTCGCCCCCCGGCCCCCGGCCGGCGGTGACGCACGCCGCCCGGCACTGCTACGACCCCGCGTACGGCGGGGCGGGCAACTGGGCGTTCAACACCGCGTACGCGGCCGGGCACGGGGTGGACGCGTACGTCACCCGGCTGCGGTCGCTGGCCGAGGCGGGGGCGTTCGTGGCCGCCGGGGTGCCGCTCGTGCTCTCCGCCGCGTTCCGCCGGGGCGAGGTGCCGGGGCTGGACTACGACACCCGGGGTCACCTGATGGTGCTGGTCGGGTTCACCGCCGACGGCGACCCGGTGCTCAACGACCCGTACGCCCCGGACGACGCCGGGGTCCGCCGGACCGTGGACCGGCACCGGTTCGAGGCGGCGTGGCAGGGCGGCAGCGGCGGGATCGTGTACGTGATCCGGCCGCCCGGCGTGCCGCTGCCCCCGCCGCCGGCCCAGCCCAACTGGTAGCCGGGGCGGCCGGGCTCACCGGGCCAGCCGCCACCAGCCGAACGCCCCGCCGACGCGGCGGCAGACCGCGCTGCGCCCCGCGACGGTGCACTCCCCGGTCGCGTCCGGCAGCACGTCGAGCACCCGGGCCTCCGCCCGGGCCAGGTCCAGCTCCGCGACGAGCAGGTCGCCCTCCCGCGTGCGCCGGACGCCGAACAGCGGCGCGTCCGGGTCGCGGGAGTAGGCCAGCTCCCAGCGGCCCAACTCGGCGAGCTGGCGCCCGGTCGCCGCGTCCAGCACGGCGAACCCGCCGCCCGCCGGTCGCCGGTCGACGGCGCCGACCAGGAGCCGGTCCCCCCGCGCCAGCACGAACCAGGCCCAGCGCGGGTTGGTCCACCGGGTCCGCCCCGTCGCCGGGTCGACCGCCGACACCTCCCCCCGCCGGGGAGCGGAGAGGCAGAGCAGGGCACCGCACCGCTGGGCCTGCCCGAACTCCGCCAGCCGCAGCTCCCAGCGCCGGTCCAGCGCGTCCAGCCCGTACGCCGTGACCACGGCGCCCCCACCGGGCTCCCCCTCGGTCACCAGCACCAGGTCCCCGGAGAGGTTGACCTGCCGGTACGTCGGCCGCTCCCGGCCCTTGAGGTCCCGGGCGGCCAGCACCGCCCCGGACACGACGTCCCGCACCTCGATCCGCCCGTCCCAGTCGGCTCCGGGAATCAGGTCGGAGGTCACCACCACCCGGTCGACCAGTTCGCCCCGGCGGTGGTAGTTGAACGTGACCAGCGACGCCGGCAGCGACCACCGGACCCGCCCGGACGCCAGGTCCACGGCCTGCAGGCCGGGTGCCCCGAGCGTGGTGTTGCCGACGAGGAGCAGCCCGCCACCGACCGTGGGCGCGCCGGACCCGGGATGCCGCGACAGCCGGCCGCCGGTCTTCGCGTCCACGAGGATCGTCTGCGGGTGGTCCGTGTCCAGGTCCACGTTGACGAATACCACCCCGTCGCGCTCGGTCAGCCCGAACAGCCCGCCCGCGCCGGGCAGGGAGACGCGCCACAGCGGCCGCAGTGGCTCCCCGCCGCGGGTGGGCGTCGCGTAGGCGGTCACCTCGCGCCCGCCCGGCTGCGGGTCCACCGGCTCCGCCACGTACACCCGGTCGGGGGCCACGAAGACCTCGACGGCCCCGAACCGGCCGGGAAGCGGCGCTGACACCGGCCGCACGACCGCGGCGGACGCGCCCAGGGTGAGCAGCACGAGCGCGCCGGCCAGGGCCACCCGCAGCGGGCGCCCCACCGCGCGGGGCGGCCGGGCCGGCGGCTCCGGCTCGGCGTCCCCGCGCAGCTCGCCGAGGTCGATGAGGGTCACCGGCGTTCCTCCTCCCCCAACCGGTGGACGGGCGGCCGGCCGGACGGCGGCGGGGGCTCACCGGCCCGGCCGGGTCCACGCGCGCCCGCCTGTACGATGGCGCGTCGTGGCTTTGCCGGTGGATGAACCCTCGCTGAACTCCGATCCCGCGCCCATGGCGGCGCCGGCCGCGCCGGCCGGACCCGACGCGGCGCCCGCTCCGCGGCGGCCCCGACGCCGACCGGCCCGCGCCGACGTTCTGGCCATCGGAGCCTATGTGCTCCTCGGCGTCCTGGTGTGCCTGAACTACTGGGGGGACGTCCAGCACCGGGTGTCGTCGCACCTGCCGACCGACCACAGCTGGTTCGAGTGGCTCTTCTCACACGGCGCGTACTCGGTGCTGCACCTGGAGAACCCGCTGTTCACCACCCGCCAGAACGCCCCCGACGGGGTGAACATGATGGCGAACACGTCGATGCTCGGGGCCACGATCCCGCTCGCGCCGGTGACCCTCCTGTTCGGACCACAGGTGACGTACGCCCTCTACCTGGGCGGGGCGCTGGCCGCGACCGCCGGCACGTCGTACTGGATGCTCTCCCGGCACCTGGTGCGCTCGCGCGCGGCGGCGTTCCTCGGCGGGGCGTTCCTGGGCTTCGCGCCCGGCATCGTGCACCACGCCAACGGGCAGCCCAACTTCGTCTCGAACTACCTGCTGCCGGTGATCGTGGCGCGGGTGCTGGGGCTCGGCGCGCCGGGGCGCAGCTGGCGGCGCGACGGGGTGGTGCTGGGGCTGCTGGTGGCGTACCAGGTCTTCATCAACGAGGAGATGCTGCTGCTCACGGCGCTGGCCTGCCTGGTGGTCGTGCTGGCGTACGCGGCGCAGCGGCCGCGGGCGGCCTGGGCCCGCGCCCGGGGCTTCCTGGCCGCGCTCGGGCTCGGCGGCGGGCTCACCCTGCTGCTCACGGCGTACCCGATCTGGTTCCAGTTCAACGGCCCGCAGTCCTACCGCGGCCTGCAGGGCGGGGTGTTCCACAGCTGGGGCGAGGACCTGGTGGCGTTCGTGACGTTCCCCCGGGACACGATCGCCGGCGACGAGGCGGTGGAGAAGACCATCGGGCTGACCGAGCAGAACACCTGGTTCGGCTGGCCGCTGGTGCTGGTCGCCCTGGTCGCCCTGGTACTGCTGGTCCGCCGGTCGCTGGCCGCCCGGATCGTGGCCGTGCTGGTCGCGGTCTTCACCGTCGCCGCGATCGGCCCGGTGGTGCGCTTCGACGGGGTGGAGACCGACGTCGACGGGCCGTGGTCCTACATCCCGGACGACCTGCCGCTGGTCGAGATGATGATGCCCACCCGGCTGGCCCTGGTGACGGCCGCCGCCGTCGGCGTGCTGCTCGCCCTGGCCTGGGACGCGCTGGCCCGCTCCGGCCGCCCCACCGCGCCACGGGTGCCGGCCCCCCGCGCCGCCGCCGACTCGGCCTCGGCCACGTCAGCCGCCCCGGCCGCGTCGGCCGGCGCCGCCTGGTCCGGCCGCCGCTGGCTGCGCCCCGTCGGGTACGCGGCCCTCGCGCTCGCCGTGCTGCCGCTGGTCCCCCGGCCGCTGCCGGCCCAGCAGATCGACCCGCCGCCGCGGTTCATCACCTCCGGCGGCTGGCGGCCGTACGTGCCGGAGGGCCGGACGCTGGTGCCGGTGCCGATCCCCAGCAACGTGCACGGCCTGCCCACCCTGCGCTGGAGCGCCCTGACGGGGCACGAGTTCCCGATCCCCGGCGGCTACTTCATCGGCCCCAACGAGCTCGGCGAGGGCACCTTCGGCGCGCCGAACCGGCCCACCAGCACGCTGATCTACGCCACCATGGACTCCGGCACGCTCCCGGCGGTGACGGAGGAGAACCGCCGGCAGGCGGTGGCCGACCTGCGCTACTGGCGGGCGTCGGTGGTGGTGCTCGGGGCGCACCCCCGGGAGGCGGTCCTGCGCGAGCTGATGACCGCCCTGCTCGGCCCGGCCCAGCGGGTCGACGACGTCTGGCTGTGGGACGTCCGTCCCCTCGTCGGCTGACGGTGCGAGGAAGGGGCCCCTGTGAGCAGGGGCTCCTTCTCGACCGCCGTAGTCGGCGCGGCACCGGGCCCGGGCCGGAGCGGCCGCCAGGCGGAAGGCCGCGCCGGAGTGGCCGTCAGGCGGAGGGGCCGCTCAGCGTCCGGACGTCCCAGACCCAGACGTCCAGCTCCCGGCGCCCGGGGCCGACGAGCTGCTCGACCGTACGCCGCAGCGGCTCGGCGTTGTGCTGGCGTACCGGGAGCACCAGGATGGCGGCGCGCCAGTGCCGCAGCTCGTCCAGGGACCGGCGGCGCTGACGGTCGTCGAGCTGCGGGGTCCGGCCGGTGGCGGACACCTCCTCCAGCAGCTTGCCGAGCCCGCTGGGCCGGCCGCCGAACCGGCCCGGGTCGCCGGTGTTGCCGTTGCGCGGGGCGAGGAAGTAGCCGCCGGGAATCTTGAAGTCGAGGTTGGTGGACGCCGCCCACCGCATCCCGTGCGTGTTGCCCATGCTCGGCACCGGGATCGGCACCAGGGTCTGGTCCGGCCCGACGTACTCGCGCCACCGGTCGGCGGTGATGAAGGTCGGCACCGGCGGGCGCGAGGTGACGTTCAGCGGCATCGGCGCGATCGGCAGCAGGGCCGCGACCAGGGCGCCGACCGCGAGGGTACGCACGGTGCGCGTGTCGGCCGGGCGCAGCGACCAGATCCGGTCGACGGCCAGCGCCAGCAGCACGCCGACCACCACCGTGGTGATCATGCCGAACCGGGTCGGCACCACGGCGTCGAGCAGCGGCAGCCGGACCAGCCAATCCCACGGGCCGGTGAACAGCTCCCGGTCCCACCAGGAGACCCGCTCGCCCAGGGAGAGTACCGCGAAGAACACCCCGGTCGCCGCGATCGCCCGGACCAGCGGCTCCCGGCGCAGCCACAGCACGATGCCGACCGCCAGCGTCGCGAGGGTCCAGCCGAGGAAGGCGTTCTCCTCCGAGTAGTTCGGGGCCAGGTTGACGTTGGCCCGCTGGTTGCCGCCCAGCGTGGGCGAGCCGGGGGCGAAGAACGCCGCGATGTCGTTGCCGTAGTCGCGGACCGCGTCGCTGAGCCCGTGGTACGCCATCGGCCCGGCGAACTGGACGTACAGCGGGTACGCCAGCAGCGCCCCGGCCAGCACGGCGCAGACCCCCACCGCGACGCCCACCGGTCGCCACGCCGTCGACCACAGCGCCGGCCGCTGCACCAGCATGGCGGTCAGGAAGACCCCGCAGGCCAGCGCGGTGAAGAGCAGGATCTCCTCGTTGATGAACGCCTGGGCGGTCACCATCAGGGCCAGCAGCGCGCCGTCGCGGACGGGCCGCCGGGACCGGGTGATCACCAGCACCCGCCAGACGATGAACGGCAGCAGGAACTGCGAGATGATGTTCGGGTGCCAGTTGGCGTGCGAGAGCATCGCCGGCGAGAACCCGCAGAGCCAGCCGCCGACGGCGGCGGCCAGCGGGGTGCGTACCACGTGCCGGGAGAGCATCCGGTACCAGGCGGCGGCGGTCCCGGCGAGGCCGAGCGTGACCAGCACCACGAACGACACGGCCGGTCCGAACAGGAGGGTCACCGGCACCATCGGGATGCCGAGCGCCAGGATGGCCGTGTTGGCCATCAGGTTGACCCCGTCCGGGTAGTTGAACTGGTCGGTGTAGAACGGGAACTCCCCGTGCAGCACCACCCGCACCGAGTGGGCGAGGAAGAACTGCACCTGGGCGGGGTCGCTGCTGTACAGCGACGCGACCCGGCCGGCCGGGTCGACCCAGATCTGGCTGGTCACCCAGAGCGCGGCGAGCAGGAACACTCCGTAGACGGCGAGGTCGCGGCGCCGGCTCGTCCACCGCCACCGCCTGGCCGGGGCCGCGACGGGGGACGCCGTGCCGTCGGAGCCGACCTCGGCCGGGGCCTCCACGACGGATGCGGGCGCGACGGCGGACAGGGGCTCGGCCGTGGTCACGGGCGCGGGCAGCAGGTCCGGAGGCTCGGCGAGCGCGGTGGCGGCCGGAGCCGCGGGGCCGGCGGCGGGGCCCACGGGAGCGTCGGGAACCGGCAGGGAGTCTCCACGGGGCTCGGCATGGGTCACAGTCGGCGGAGTCTACCGGAGCCGGACATTGGCCGGAAAACCACCGGGCTGTCCTATGTGGCCTGGCCCCGAGGCGGCCCGGCGCGACCGGCCGGGCCGGTCGCGCCGCAGCTCGCGGGCGCGGCCGAGGCGCCAGCCGGCGTCGCCCGGCCGTCTCGTACCATGTAGGACCGAAACATGACCGGGCGACGCGATCGGGGGCGGATCAGGTGGCTTCAGTCCGCCGGCGCGGCAGAACGGCCACCGCACTGCTCACCCTGCTGCTGGCCGCGACGGGCTGCGGTCCGGTCGCCGACCGGAAGTCGGACGTCCTGCCCGTCGGCTACGACAGCCTGGACGGGTCGCTGCGGGTGTGGCCGGCGCGGGGCGGGCTGGCCGGCGACGCGGCCGCGACGGCGGCGGTCACCGAGGCCGTGCGGGCCTGGCGCTCCCCGGCCGACGACCGGGCCCACCTGTCCTCGTCCGGGATCCTCTGGTCGGGGGAGGTCGACGGCGCCCCGCTGGCCCTGGTCGCCGCCGACGTGCCCGGCGAGAGCGCGTCCTGGCTGCTGCAACTGACCCGCGAGGGGGACCGGTACGTGGTCCGGCGGGCCGTCGAGTACACCGACCCCGGCTACCTCGTCTACTCCGACGTGCTGCCCGTGCAGACCGACCGCGGGCGGCGCTACCTGCTCTCGGAGCGGGTCGAGCGGCTGCTCGGCCCCAAGGGCCGGGCGCTGGTCAGCCGGGACGGGCTGACCGACCCGGTGGACGTGCCGGCCTGCCGGGCCGTGCCGCTGACCGCGACGCTGCGGGCCACCCGGTCGCTGCCGCGCGGCCGGGCCGCGGACCGCCTGCTGGACCTCGGTACGGCCACCAGCGACCCCCGCTATCCGCTGGTCCGGGACGAGACGGGCTCGGGCCGGCGGGCCCTGGACGGCCTGGACACGTGCGTGCTGGCCGACGAGCGGGGGCCGTTCGGCAGCATCCCCCGCCGGATCGGCGACAGCGACGCGCCCCGCTCGGTGCCCGAGTCCTGGCCGATGGCCAAGCTGAGCGTGCGGGCGCTCGGCGAGGTGGCGCTGGGCGGCGGCGACCCGGCCGACCTGGAGCAGCTGAGCTGGGAGACCGACGCCGGCACCATGACGGCGGTGGTCTACCGGCCGGCCGACGACGGCCCGCCGGTGGTCTCACCGGCCGACCGGGCCAACCCGCTGCAGGCGTACACGCTGCCGGTGCCGGGCCAGCCGTTGGTGGTGCTGAACTGGCGGTCCAACCGGTACAGCTCGCTGTCGGTCCCGCCGGGCACGCCGCTGCTGGTGGACCGGCCCGGGCTGGTGGTGGTGCCGCAGCCGACGAGCAAGGCCACGTTCAGCCTGGCCGGGGCGGAGAAGACCTACTACCGGTCCGTCGGCGGCCGCTGACCAGCGCCGTCACACCGTCACACGTCACACGCCACACCCCGCGCGGCTGGGCGCGGCGCGGCCGGGCTGGGCTGGGCTGGGCTGGGCTGGGCCCCATGTCGGCGACATGGGGCCATCCCGAGCGGCCGGACCCCGCCATGTCGGCGACATGGGGGCCCTCCCCAAGCGGCTGGCCTCCGCCAAGTCGGCGACATGCGCCCATCCCGAACGGCTGGATCCCGCCATGGCGGCGACATGGGGCCCTCCCCGAGCGCTGGATCCCGCCATGTCGGCGACATGGGCCTCGACCGCCCCGCCTCGCCCACCCGCCCCGTCTGCCCGCCCCGTCTGCCCGCCTGCGCGGGCGAGTGGGAAGAGGCCCCTTCTCGACGCCTGGCGTCGAGAAGGGGGGTGCCTCTCAGTTCGCGTCGGCCGCGCGGAGGTGGACCGGCTCGACCGGCTGGGCGTCCAGGCCGGAGATCCACCCGGTGACGTCGCGGGCGACGTCCTGGGCGGTGAGGCGCAGGTCGGCGAGGATCTGCGCGCGGGTGCCGTGCGGGTGCCAGTCGGCCGGCACGCCCAGGTCGCGCAGCGGCACGCGGACGTCGGCGTCCCGCATGGCCTGGGCGAGGGCGTCGCCGACCCCGCCGACGCGTACGCCGTCCTCGACCGTGACGACGAGGCGGTGCTCCGCGGCCAGCTCGACCAGCTCGGCCGGGATCGGACGGACCCAGCGCGGGTCGACCACCGTCACGCCGTAGCCCTGCTCGGCGACCCGGGCGGCGACCTCCATGCCGAGCTGGCCGAACGCGCCGACCGCGACCAGCAGCACGTCGGTACGCGTCGACTCGGCCAGCACGTCGACCGTGCCGACCCGGCGCACGGCCGGCAGGTCGGCGGCGACGCTGCCGGTCGGGAACCGGACGATGGTCGGGCCGTCGTCCACGGCCACCGCCTCGCGCAGCTCCTCGCGGAGGCTCGCGGCGTCGCGGGGCGCGGCGATGCGCAGGCCGGGCACCACACCGAACACGGACATGTCCCACATGCCGTAGTGGCTCGGCCCGTCCGGGCCGGTGATGCCGGCCCGGTCCAGCACGAACGTCACCGGCAGCCGGTGCATCGCCACGTCCAGCAGGACCTGGTCGAAGGCCCGGTTGAGGAACGTCGCGTAGACCGCCACGACCGGGTGCAGGCCGCCGAGCGCCAGGCCGGCCGCCGAGGTGGCGGCGTGCTGCTCGGCGATGCCGACGTCGTACACCCGGTTGGGGTACTTGCGGGCCAGCTTCGCGATGCCGGTCGGCTCCGCCATCGCGGCGGTGATACCCACCACGTCGGGCCGCTCGTCGGCGATCGCGACCAGCTCGTCGGCGAAGACGTGGGTCCACTTCACCGACGGGGCGGCGGTCGCCTTGCCGGTGACGATGTCGAAGGCGCCGGGGCCGTGGAAGCAGTCCGCCTCGTCCTCCTCGGCCGGGCGGTAGCCGTAGCCCTTGCGGGTGACGGCGTGCACGATCACCGGGCCGCCGAAGTTCTTGGCCGCGCGCAGCGCCGACTCGACGGCGGGGACGTCGTGGCCGTCGACCGGGCCGACGTACTTGATGCCCAGGTCCTCGAACATCGCCTGCGGGGCGACGGCGTCCTTGATGCCCTTCTTGACCGCGTGCAGCACCTCGTACATCGGCCTGCCAACCAGCGGGGTCGAGCCGAGGGCCTCCTTGACGGTGTCCAGCACCTTCTCGTAGCCGGGGTTGAGCCGCAGCGCCGAGAGGTGGTCGGCGAGGCCGCCGATGGTCGGGGCGTACGACCGGCCGTTGTCGTTGACCACGATCACGAGGGGGTTGCCGGCGGTGGCGATGTTGTTCAGCGCCTCCCAGCACATGCCGCCGGTCAACGCGCCGTCACCGACGACGGCGACCACGCTGCGCTGCTCGCCCCGCAGCGCGTACGCCTTGGCCAGGCCGTCGGCGTAGGACAGGGCGGTGGAGGCGTGCGAGTTCTCGATGACGTCGTGCTCGCTCTCGGCCTGGCTCGGGTAGCCGGAGAGGCCGCCGCGCTGGCGCAGCCGGTCGAAGCCGGCCTGCCGCCCAGTGATGATCTTGTGCACGTACGCCTGGTGCCCGGTGTCGAACAGGATGCGGTCCCGCGGCGACTCGAAGACCCGGTGCATCGCCAGCGTAAGCTCGACCACGCCCAGGTTCGGGCCGACGTGCCCGCCGGTGCGGGAGACCTTGGCGATCAGGAAGTCGCGGATCTCGGCGGCGAGGATGTCCAGTTGTTCCCCGGACATTCTCTTCACGTCCTGCGGACCGCGCACCGTGGCCAGCAGCCGACCGTGGTTGGCCGTGTCCTCTTCAACACTCATGACCGAAGAGTCTATCGGCCGCCCGGCACCCCGCAGCCTGGCCGTGGACTCCCGCCGCCTGATCGGGCGGACAGTCACGCGGCTATGACCAGCCGCCGGGGCGGGGTCGCCGGCGGGGCGGACCGGGCCGGTCCGGCCGGCGTCCACGAGCCGAGCACGGTGGCCTCCCGGGCCCCGGTCACCGACGGGATCGCCCCCGGCAGGCCGTGCCAGGACAGCCACCCGAGCAGGGCGAACGCGTACGCCTCCCTGGCCTGGGTGGGCACGCCCAGCTCGTCGCTGGCGCGCAGCCGCCACCGCCCGTCGCCGAGGGCGGCCAGCCGCCGCAGCAGGGTGGGATTGCGCACCCCGCCGCCCGCGGCGACCACCTCGGCGACCCCGTGCCGGTCGCACTCGGCGGCGACCGTCCGGGCGGTCAGCTCGGTGAGCGTGGCCAGCACGTCGTCGGGGTCGACGGGGGCGCCGAGCGCCGCGAGCTTCCCGTCCAGGTAGCCGGCGTGGAACAGCTCCTTGCCGGTCGACTTCGGCGGCGCCGCGGCGTAGTACGGCTCGGCGAGCAGCAGCTCCAGCAGGGCGGGGTGGACCCGACCGGCCGCCGCGCGGGCCCCGTCGAGGTCGCAGGGGCGGCCCAGGAAGCGACGGGCTGCCGCGTCGAGCAGCGCGTTGGCCGGGCCCACGTCGTACCCGAGGACGGGGGCGCCGGGCGCGACCACGGTGAGGTTGGCGATGCCGCCCAGGTTGAGCGCCGCCCGCGGCGGCCCGGACTCCGCCCGCAGCAGCAGCGCGTCGAACGCCGGGACCAGCGGCGCGCCCTGCCCGCCGGCCGCCACGTCGGCCGAGCGCAGGTCCGACAGCACCGGTACGCCCACCCGCGCCGCCACCCGGGCCGGCGCGCCGAGCTGGAGGGTGCCCCGTGCCCGCCCGCCGGAGACCCAGTGGAACACCGTCTGGCCGGGCGAGACGACCGCGTCGACCCGGCCTCCGGCCAGCGCGACGCCGCGCGCCGCCGCCTCGGCGAACACCTCCCCGAGCCGGTTGTCCAGCCGGCAGACCGCCTCGATGCTGGTGGGGTTGGGCGGCAGCACCGCCCCGATCTGCGTCCGCAGCTCCTCGTCGTAGTCCAGGCCGGCGAAGCCGAGCGGCCGCAGCCGCAGCGTCTCCCCCTCGACGGCGAACTCCGCCGCCACGACGTCCACCCCGTCGTACGACGTCCCCGACATCAACCCCACGATCCGCATGCGTTCATCCTTCGGCGGCCGGCGGCAGCAGCAGGCCGACCAACTCGACGTGCTGGGTCATCGGGAACAGGTCGAAGCCGCGCAGCGCCGCGAGCCGCCACCCGGCACCGGCGAACGTCCGGACGTCCCGGGCGAAGGCCGCCGGGTCGCACGCCACGTACGCCACGGCGCGCGGGCCGGCGGCGACCAGGTCGCGCACCACCCGGGCGCCCGCCCCGGTGCGCGGCGGGTCCAGCACCACCAGGTCGACGGGTCCGGTCACGCGGCGGCGCGCCAGCGCGGTCTCCACCCGGCCCGCCACCACCTCGACCCGCAGCAGGTCCCGCAGGTTGTCCCGGGCGGCGGCCACGCCGTGCTCGGCGGACTCGACCAGGGTGATCCGGGCGTCCGGGCCGACCCGGCCGGCGAGCGCGGCGGCGAACAGCCCCGCCCCGCCGTAGAGGTCCCACGCCGACTCGCCCGGCCTCGGGTCGAGCAGGTCGAGCACCGCGTCGACCAGGGTGTCCGCCGCGGCGGGGTGCACCTGCCAGAAGCCGGACGCGGGCACCGTCCACCGGCGGCCGGCGGCCACCTCGCGTACGGCGGCCGGCCCGCTGACCACGGTCGGCACCCCCTCGGCGAGCGCGGCCACGGTGACGTCCCCGCCGGTGGAGGCGACGGTCTCGACCGCGTCCGCGTCGGGCCAGCGGGCCCCGCTCGGGGGAAGCACCGGCAGTTCCTGGATCGCGGGGTGGGCGATCAGGCAGCGGTCGATCGGCACCACCTCGTGCGAGCGGTGCTTGAGCAGGCCGGCCCGGCCGGTGGCGTCGACGGCGTAGCGGACCCGGGACCGCCAGCCCAGCCGCCCGCCGGGCAGCGCCGCGACCCGGACCCCGAGCCGGTCGACCTCCGCCTCGGTGAGCCCGGCGAGCCGGGTGAGCTGCTCGCGGACCACCGCCGCCTTCCAGTCCAGCTGGGCTTCGGGGGCGACGTGTTGCAGGTCGCAGCCGCCGCAGCGGCCCGGCTTCGCGTACGGGCAGGGCGGCTCGACCCGCTGCGGCGCGGCGTCGAGCACCGTGACCGCGTCGGCCCGGACGAACCCCCGGTGCACCTCGGTCACCTCGGCCACCACCCGCTCGCCGGGCAGCGCGTGCCGGACGAAGACGACCTGGCCGTCTACCCGGGCGACGCAGTGCCCGCCGGGGGCGACCGCGTCCACGGTCAGCTCGACCCGCTCGGCCTCCTCCAGGCCGCGCCGCTCGTCGCCCGCCGGCGACGCCGGCCGGCCCTGGACAGGATCCGCCAGCCGGTCCGGGGCGGGGTTCGCCAGCCGGCCCTGGACAGGATCCGCCAGCCGGTCCGGGGCGGGGTTCGCCGGCCGGCCCCGGGCGGGGAGCCTCGGCCGGCGACCGACCGGGGGCGTCACGGCCGGCCACCGTCGGTCGGGCCGCCCTCGCGGCGGCGCGGGGCGGAGTCGATCGGCGGCACCTGCGGCGGCAGGGTGCTGCGCGGGGCGACCCGGGGGCCGCGGGCCGGTCCCCGGCTCAGCGTCGCGTCCAGCCGGCTCAGGTCCTTGCCGGCCGTCGAGGCGAGCTGCCACGGCACGCTGGTCACCATCACACCCGGCTCGAACAGCAGCCGCCCCTTCAGCCGCAGCGCGCTCTGGTTGTGCAGCAGGTTCTCCCACCAGCGGCCGACGACGTACTCGGGGATGAAGACGGTGACCACGTCGCGCGGCGACTCCCGGCGGATGTTGGCCACGAACTCGATGATCGGCCGGGTGATCTCCCGGTACGGCGAGTCGATCACGGTCAGCGGCACCGGCAGTTCCCGCCGTTCCCAGTCGTCCTGGAGGGCGCGGGTGTCCTTCTCGTCGACGTTGACCGTCACCGCGGTCAGGGTGTCCGGCCGGGTGGCCCGGGCGTACGCGATGGCGCGCAGGGTCGGCTGGTGCAGCTTGCTGACCAGCACGACGGCGTGGTTGCGGGCCGGCAGCACGCCCCGGACCTCGGTCGGTTCCAGCTCGGCGGCGACCCGGTCGTAGTGCCGGCGGATGGCCAGCATCAGCAGGTAGATCACGGCCATCGCCGCGATGGCGATCCACGCGCCGAGCAGGAACTTGGTGATCAGGACGATCACCAGCACCGTGCCGGTGAGCGCCATGCCGAAGCCGTTGATGGCCCGCGACCGGTGCATCCGGCGGCGGGCCTCCGGGTCGCGTTCGGTGCGCAGGTGCCGGTTCCAGTGCCGGATCATGCCGGCCTGGGAGAGGGTGAACGAGACGAAGACGCCGACGATGTACAGCTGGATCAGCCGGGTCACCTCGGCCTGGAAGCCGACGATCAGCACCACCGCGAAGACGGCGAGGAACACGATGCCGTTGGAGAACGCCAGCCGGTCGCCCCGGGTGTGCAGCTGCCGGGGCAGGTAGCGGTCCTGGGCGAGGATCGAGCCGAGCACCGGGAAGCCGTTGAACGCGGTGTTGGCGGCCAGGAAGAGGATCAACGCGGTCATCCCGGCGACGACGTACAGCAGCACCGACCCGGAGCCGAAGACCGTCTCGCCGAGCTGGGTGGTGACGGTCTTCTGCACGTACCCGGCGGGGCCGGAGACGATCTGGGTCCTCGGGTCCTCCACGAACTGCAGGCCGGTGGCCTGGGCCAGCAGGATGATCCCGACCAGCATGGACACCGCGATGGCGCCGAGCAGCAGCAGGGTGGTGGCCGCGTTGCGGCTCTTCGGCGCCTTGAACGCCGGCACCCCGTTGGAGATCGCCTCCACGCCGGTGAGCGCCGCGCAGCCGGAGGAGAACGTGCGCAGCAGCAGGAAGACCAGGGCGAACCCGGTGACGCTGTGCTCGGCCTGGATCTCCAGGCCGGCGCTCGGGGCGTGCAGGTCGTGGCCGAGGACGAAGATCCGGACCAGGCCGGTGAGCAGCATCCCGCCCATGACGATGACGAAGCCGTACGTCGGGATGGCGAACGCGGTGCCGGACTCGCGCAGGCCGCGCAGGTTGATCGCGGTGAGCAGCACCACCGCGACGACCGCGATGAGCACCTTGTGGGTGGCCACGAACGGCACCACGGAGCCCAGGTTGGCCACCCCGGAGGAGACCGAGACCGCCACGGTGAGCACGTAGTCGACCAGCAGGGCGCTGGCCACCGCGACGCCCGCCCGGGGGCCCAGGTTGACCGTGGCCACCTCGTAGTCGCCGCCGCCGGAGGGGTAGGCGTGCACGTTCTGCCGGTAGCTGGCGACCACCGTGAGCATCACCACGACCACGGTCAGGGCGATCCACGGCGAGAACAGGAACGCCGACGCGCCCGCGATGGACAGCGTCAGCAGGATCTCGTCCGGGGCGTACGCGACGCTGGACAGCGCGTCGGAGGCGAAGACGGGCAGGGCGATGCGCTTCGGCAGGAGGGTGTGCTGGAGCCGGTCGGACCGGAACGGTCGACCGAGCAGAAGCCGCTTCAGCAGCGAGGTGGGACTGGCCACAAGCGCTAAGGGTACGGCCACGGCAGCGCCGGTGCCGGGGTGGCCGATCACGGGCGCGGAACCGGGCGCGGTACCGTCGTCCCCCGCTGACCCGCGGAACGTGGCAGGCTCGCAGTGCAGCGGGTGCGCGCACCTTGGGAGGGACACCGTGCATGTCGTGATCATGGGCTGCGGCCGGGTCGGTTCGACCCTCGCCCAGAGCCTGGAGTCCCGGGGCCACTCGGTGGCGGTGATCGACCAGGACGCCGACGCCTTCCGCCGGCTCAGCCCGGACTTCGCCGGCGTCACCGTGACCGGGGCCGGCTTCGACGGCGAGGTGCTGCGGCAGGCCGGCATCGAGCGGGCGGACGCCTTCGCCGCGGTCTCCAGCGGCGACAACTCCAACATCATCTCCGCCCGGCTGGCCCGCGAGACGTTCGGCGTCTCCCGGGTGGCCGCCCGGATCTACGACCAGCGCCGGGCGCAGGTCTACGAGCGGCTGGGCATCCCGACGGTGGCCACCGTGCGGTGGACCGCCGACCGGATGCTGCGGCACCTGGTCCCGGAGGGCAACGTGGAGATCTTCCGGGACCCGACCAGCACGGTCTCGATCGTCGAGGTGCCGGTGCACAAGGACTGGATCGGGCGTCCGCTGCGGGCGCTGGAGGAGGCGGCCGGGGCGCGGGTGGCGTATCTCACCCGCTTCGGCATCGGCACGCTGCCCACCGGGTCCAGCGTCGTGCAGGAGGGCGACCAGGTCTTCATGCTGGTCACCGACGACATCATGGCGTCGGTCACGTCGGCGGCCGGAAGCCCGCCGGAAGGAGCGCACTAGAGATGCGGATCGCCATCGCCGGCGCCGGCAACGTGGGCCGCTCGATCGCCCAGGAGCTGATCGACAACGGCCACCAGGTGATGCTCATCGAGCGCCAGCCCAAGATGCTCCGGCCGGACCGGGTGCCCGCCGCCGACTGGGTGCTCGCGGACGCCTGCGAGCTGGCCAGCCTGGAGGAGGCCAACCTCGCCGGCTGCGACGTGGTCGTCGCCGCGACCGGGGACGACAAGGTCAACCTGGTGGTGTCGCTGCTGGCCAAGACCGAGTTCGCGGTGCCCCGGGTGGTGGCCCGGGTGAACCGGGCCGAGAACGAGTGGCTGTTCACCGAGCAGTGGGGCGTCGACGTCGCGGTGAGCAAGCCGCGGGTGATGGCGGCCCTGGTCGAGGAGGCGGTGACGGTCGGCGACCTGGTCCGGCTGATGACGTTCCGACAGGGCGAGGCGAACCTCGTCGAGATCACCCTGCCGCCCACCGCCCCGTACGTCGGGCAGCCGATCCACGCCGTGCCGCTGCCCCGGGACGCCGCCCTGGTGGCGATCCTGCGCGGCAAGCGGGTGCTGGTGCCCAGCCCGGACGATCCGATCGAGGCGGGGGACGAGCTGGTCTTCGTCTGCACCGCCGAGGTGGAGGACGAGGTCCGCGCGGTGGTCCTCGGCGCGGACAGCGTGGAACGGACCCGCGGCGGGAGGTGAGCGCCGTGCCCGGCGGCGGGGCCGGGACCGGCCGGGCGGGGTCAGCCGCCGGGCAGCGGCTCGGCCGCCCGCGTCTCGCGGGTGACCCGGCGCACCGTCCACACCGTGATCAGCAGCAGCAGCGCGTACGGCGGGTAGCCGAGGGCCAGGCGGGCGATGCCCAGCGCGGTGTCCTGATGGGCGTACCAGAGCGCGGCCTGCACGCCGACCTTGGCCAGCCACACCACGCCCCACAGCACGGTGAGCTGGGTGAAGGTGCGCACCAGCCGGGGGTCGTCGCGCCAGTCCGCGCGGCCCTTGGCCACCAGCACCGACCACAGCCAGCCGACCAGGGGCTGCCGGATCACCGCGGAGAGCAGCAGCACCAGGCCGTAGCCGATGCCGTACAGGATGCCGGGGAGGTAGAAGTCCCGTTCCTCGCCGGTGCGCAGCGCGATGAACGCGCCGATGGCGATGCCGAACAGGCCGTTGACCGCGTGCCGGACCGGCCGGCGCTGCGCCAACCGCAGGCCGGCGATGAGCAGCGCCGTGGCCACCGAGGCGATGATCGCGGGGCGCAGCTCGCCGATGATGTTGGCGACCACGAAGACGAACACCGGGACGCTCGACTCGACCAGGCCGCGCCAGCCGCCCAACTGCTCGGCCATCTGCTCGGCGAGCGTCGGCAGGCGTTCCTCCCCGGGGCCGGTCTCCGGCTCCGTCGCCCGGTCCTGTCCGGTGGTCATCGCACGTCTCCCGTCCGCGGCGCCCGCGCCGTCACTTCGGCGACTCCAGCTCGTAGTACGGGTTGTAGATGACCTTGCGGTCGTCCCGCACCGCCATCCGCCCCCGGGCGGTCAGATGCCGCCCCGGCTCGATCCCGGCGATGTGCCGCCGCCCGAGCCAGACCAGCGTCACCACGTCGCTGCCGTCGTACAGGTCGGCCTCCAGGGTGGGCAGGTTGGTCCTGGGAGTGTAGACCACGGTACGCAGCCGGCCGGTCACCGAGACCACCTGACCGCGCGTGCACTGCCGGGCCGGCATCCCGCCGGACTCCGCGCTCTCCCGGCGCAGTTCCTGCGCCTCGATCTCGGCCTCGCTCGCGGTGAGCCGGTGCAGGAGCCGCCGCAGCGACACCCTGCGGCCCTCGTCGGTCGTCATGACCTCCGCGTCACCCTCTCCTGGGCTGGCCGGCCGCGCCGGCACCGTGCGGCCCCGGCGTGTCGGGACCGTGCCGCCAGCGTACGCCGAGCGCCGGGTGGCACGGGGCCGGCCGCACGCCGGCCGCGCCAGGTGCCAGCTCGACGCCGCCCCGGGCGGCCGGGACATCCCGGGCGGGTTGGTCCACTCCATGTCGCCGACATGGCGGCATCCCGAGCCTCGGACACCGCCATGTCGCCGACACGGCGGCGCCAGCCCGCCTGCGCGACCCGGGGACCGGCCGCGCCGGCGTGGGCGCCGACGGGCCGGGGCCGGGTCGGTACGGCTCAGGCCTGGATCGGGCCCGGGGCGGCCGGGGCGCCCTCATCGGCGGGGCCGGCCTGCTCGGCGACCTCGCGGGGCAGCCGCAGCGGCAGCGGCTCGCGCACCGGCTTCGCCTCCTGGCCGCGGTCGACGACCAGCCCGTCCAGCACCTGGGCCAGCGGCCCCGCGGCAGTCGGGTCGGCGGCAGCCTCGCCCTGGTAGACGCCGCGGACCATCCACCGCGGCCCGTCGATGCCCACGAAGCGCAGGTCGGTCACGCCGTCCGGGGTGCGCACCCGGGCATGCAGCTCCGGGCCGTACTCGCCCTGGCGCTCCTGCGCCGCCGCGCCGTCGTTGAACAGCGACTGGCGGATCTCCTCGCGCACCTCGTCCCAGATGCCCTCGGAACGCGGCGCGGCGAAGACGCCGAGCTGCAGCGCGCTCTGGCCGTGCACCAGCACGACCTGCTGGATCACGCCCTGCGGGTCGGCCTGCACCCGCACCTCCACGTCGGGCACCGCCGGGATCTGCAGGCTGCCCAGGTCGAGCCGTTGCACCCCCGCCGGGGCCTCGGAGACGTCGTACGGGCCACGCGCCGGCCCCGCCGGCTCGTCGGTGCCGTGCCCGACGACCGCCTCGGCGGCCCGCTCGTCGCTGGCCTGCCGCCCGTCACCGGCCCGCTTTCGGGAGAAGATCACTGCGCCCACCCTCCGCTGTTCGCACTCACCCTGCCACCTCTTCCGGCTGCCCGCTCGCCCGCTCCGCCGGCGGCGGGACGAGCCCGGCGTGGCCGCCGGTCGAGCCGTGCCCGCCGACACCCCGCCGGGACGGCGGCAGCTCGGCCACCGGCTGGAAATCGACCCGCTCCACCCGCTGGACAACGAGCTGGGCGATCCGATCGCCACGGGTGATCTTCGCCGATGTCGTCCGATCATGGTTGATCAGGTTGACCAGGATCTCACCCCGGTAGCCGGCGTCGACCGTACCGGGCGCGTTGAGCACCGTCACGCCGAGCCTGGCCGCCAGGCCCGAACGGGGATGCACCAGGCCCACGTACCCCTCGGGGAGGGCGATCGCCACGCCGGTCGGGACCAGGGCCCGGCCGCCGGGCGGCAGCTCCACGTCCGCGGCGGCCACCAGGTCCGCCCCGGCGTCGCCGGGATGGGCGTACGCGGGCAGCGGCAGCTCCGGGTCGAGTTGTCGTACGGGCACGGGTACGTCGGTCACGGTCTCCCTCTTCCGTCCGGTTCGCGGGGTGACCCTGTCATCCTGCCGGGTCCGCCGCCCGTCGTGCGCCGTACCCTGACACGGGTGAGCCCGTCGTCCTCCCCGCCGCCCCCGGCGCCGCCCGTCCCGGGGGCGACCACCGCGTACTCCGAGCGGCTCAGCCTGCCGTGGTGGCTGTGGCTGGCCGGCGTGGCCCTCGGCGGCTTCCTCGCCCTGGAGCTGTGGATGGGCGCGGACGGCGTCCGCGCCTGGCTGCCGTTCGCGGTGCTGCTGCCGGCGACCGTGGCCGCCCTGTGGTGGCTCGGCCGGATCCGCGTCGCCGTGGCCGACGGTGAGCTGCGGGTGGACGATGCCCGGCTGCCGCTGCGGTTCGTCGCCGACGCGGTCCCGCTGGACGCGGCCGGCCGGCGTGAGGTGCTCGGCGTCGGGGCCGACCCGCTGGCCTTCGTGGTGCAGCGGCCGTGGATTCCCGGCGCGGTGCAGGTCGTGCTGGACGATCCCGCGGACCCGACCCCGTTCTGGGTGGTCAGCAGCCGCGACCCGGTGCGACTCGCCGCCGCGCTCGTGGCGGCCCGCAGCCTGAAGCGCGAGGAGTGAGCCGGGTTTGCGAGCCCCGCAGTCGCGAACCGCGGGAAACGACGCCGCCTGAGGGCAGGCTCAGGGCAGCACGGGCGGCGGCCCGGGCAGGGCGCGGCGCTGTCCGCGCAGGTCCCTGCGGAGCTGGTCGGCCAGCGCCCGGGTGGCTCGCCGGTTGAGGTAGCTGGCCACGGCCGCCCCGGTGAGCAGCGGGCCCAGCGTGGTCAGGTTGCGGCCGAACCGCCGGAGCAGGGTGTCACGCAACTCCCTCCGGGCCGCCGTACCGAGCACCGCGCCGACGCCCACCCCCGGCGTCATCGGGTTGATCCCGCGCTGGCCGGCCCAGGACTGCACCAGGGCCACCGCGCGCCGGGCCCCGCCGGGGGGCAGCGGCGCCCCGTACACCTCGTGCAGCTCGCCGATCAGCTTCAGCTCCACCGCCACCACGGCGACCGTCTCGGCGGCCAGCAGCACGGGCGCCGAGAGCAGGGTCGGGGTGATCGTCCACTCGACGGCGGCCACGCCTCCGCCGGCCGCGCCGATGCCCGCGGTCGTCCGCGCCGCGTTGCGGACCAGCCGGTCGGCGATGGCCTCGTCGTCGAGGCCGGGGAAGTGCCGGCGCAGCGCGGCCAGGTCCCGGATCGGCACGTGCGGGGCGATCTCGGCGACGGTCTCGGTCATCCAACGGACGGCCGCCCTCGGCTTGAACAGGTCGGCGAGTCCGCGTGCCCGGGCCTGGCCGACCAGCCGGGTCAGTAGCTGCCGCCGGCGGGCCGGCGCGATGTCGTCCGCGGTCAGCGCGGCGACGGTGGCGCCCAGTTCGTCCGCGTCCTCGCGGGCGTCCGCGCCGGGCCCGCCCGCGGCGGACCCGGCGGCCGGGCGGTCGGGGCCGGCAGAGGAGGTTGCGGCCGGGCCGCCAGCGATCGGGGCCGGGCCGCCAGCGGTCGAGGCCGGGCCGCCAGCGGTCGGGGCCGGGTCGCCAGCGATCGGGGCCGGGTCGCCGGGGGCGGGAGCCGGGCCGGGACGGGATACCGGCGGCCGGTCGACGCCGGGTCCCGCCGGGCCGCTGCCGGGCCGCCCGTCCCTGCCCGCGTCGCTGCGCTCACCCATGGCTCGATCCTCCCGGAACCGTCGGCGTGGAAGCTGCCCAGACGAGTCAAGCAGTTCCACGCCACCGGCGCACGGCGACCGGGCGGGACGGTGCCGGCGACGTGGGACGCGGCCGGCCGGCGCGCCGTGGAGGCGCGGTCAGCCGGCGGGGCCGGCGGCGGGTGTCGACAGCGGCGGCCCCGCCGAGGAGGCCGCCGCCGGTGTTCCCCGTCGCGCTCAGACGCACTCGCGGCAGATCAGCTCGCCGTTGCGCTCGACCGCCAACTGGCTGCGGTGGTGGACCAGGAAGCAGCGGGCGCACCGGAACTCGTCCTGCTGCATCGGTAGCACCTTGACCGTGAGCTCCTCGTCGGCCAGGTCGGCGCCGGGGAGCTCGAAGCTCTCGGCGACCTCCGCCTCGTCGACGTCCACGGCACCCGACTGTGAGTCGACGCGCCGGGCCTTCAGCTCTTCCAGGCTGTCCTCGCCGAGGTCGACCTCGTCGCGACGCGGGGCGTCGTAGTCGGTGGCCATCGGTTTCACTCTCCCATGTCGATATGGTCGCTTCCGGTTGTAACGCCGGACGACGCTGTTTCGGTTCCGCTGGCCGGCCACCGATATGTGTCGGTCACCCGACCCGACGCCGGTCGGGTCGGGCCGCCAGAGAAACTTCCCCCGGCGAGCGCGGTACCTTACCCCCCTCTGGGCGAGGCATGTATACCGCCCTCGTGGCTCAGATGTACGCCCCAGCACCCCAAGTTGTTCCCAATGTGACTCAGGCGACACGAAGATAGGGGTAGTAGTACCCGGTTGCTGGTTGGCGCGCCGGCATGTCGGACTGTTTCCACGCGACCGTCGGACAACCGTTAACCTCAGCGGCGTACTCGACGGCCGGCGGGTGGCCCGACCGCCGGCGGCCGCCGCCACCCACCACTGTCCGGGGAGCGTCCAGATGAGCTTTGCGCGGGTGCGAGCACTCGTTGTCGTCGGCCTGCTGGCGGTCGTCGCCCTGGTCTTCGTGGTCGTGGCCGTGGTCCGCGACACCCAGAGCGTGGCCGGCCAGGCCGCCGGGTGCCCCGAGGGCGCGCCGCTGGCGGACCTGACCCTCCGCCAGTACAAGGATGTGAAGATCAACATCTACAACGCCACCGACCAGGTGGGCCTGGCCGCCAGCGTCGCGGACGACTTCCGCAACCGCAAGTTCCAGGTGAAGAAGACGGGCACCGAGCGTAAGCAGGTCGACGACATCGCCATCCTGCGGTACGGCCCGAAGGGCGTCGGCTCGGCGCACCTGCTGCGCGCCTTCTTCCTCGACAACGCCACGCCCGTCTACGAGGAGGGCCGCAAGGACGACACCGTCGACGTGGTGCTGGGCAACGGCTTCCAGCAGCTCGCCACCACCACCGAGGTCAACCAGTCCCTCGGCGACCTCGGCTCCCCGGTCGCGCCCGCCGGCACGTGCCCGATGCCCGTCAAGAAGTGACCCCGCCCGGCGCGAGACCCTGACCAGGCAGAGCGCGGGTCAGGGTCCGCCGGAGGCGTCCAGCGCGGCGAGCCGGTCGTGCAGCGGCTGGAACAGCGCCGGCGGGGCGGCGATCAGCAGGTCCGGCCCGGGCGGCAGTCCGCCCAGCCCGGCCACCCGCAGCCCGGCCTCGGCCGCGACCAGCGCCCCGGCCGCGTGGTCCCATGCGGCCAGCCCCTTCTCGTAGTACGCGTCCAGCCGCCCCTCGGCGGCCAGGCAGAGATCCAGCGCCGCGGCGCCCTGCCGGCGGATGTCCCGCACGTGCGGGATCAGTTCCGCCAGCACCCGGGCCTGGTGGGCGCGCCGCCCCGGGTCGTAGCCGAACCCGGTGCCGACGAGCGCCTGGCTCAGATCGGTCTCGCCCGAGCAGCGCAGCCGCTCGCCACCGCGGTACGCGCCGCCCCCGGCCGTGGCCGTCCACTCCTCGCCGGTGGCGACGTTGCGCACCACGCCCGCGACCACCTCGCCGTCCACCTCCGCGGCCAGCGACACCGCGCAGTACGGCAGCCCGTACAGGTAGTTGACGGTGCCGTCGATCGGGTCGACGATCCAGCGCACCCGGGCCGCCCCGGCCTCCGGCCCGCCGGCGCCGTACTCCTCGCCGAACACCGCGTCGTGCGGTCGGACCCGGCGCAGCGCGTCGACCACCTGCCGCTCGACCGCCCGGTCGGCCGCGGTGACCACGTCGGTGACCGTGGACTTGGTCGCCGCCACCGAGACGCCCTCGGCCCGCATCCGGTGCGCGGTCGCCGCCGCGTCCCGGGCCACGTCGACGGCGATCTTCAGCAGCTCCCGCGGCCGCGGCGCCGACCCGTCCATTCCCGTCCCCTTCCAGCGCGAGCGGGCTCGTCCGCCTCGCACGCGAGTATCATCCTTACAAACTCCACAACCGCCCCGAATCGGCGGTCCCGGGCGTGGGTCCGCCGTGCGGCGCAGGATGATCGCCGCAGACGGCGTTACAATTCACCCCTGCCCACGCGCCACGGACCGCCAACGACCGGCCGGCCCGGGACACGAGGGTCCCTCAACCACATCGTCCGGCACCGCGCCCCACGCTGCGCCGGGCAACCCGGCCGTGCTCGCTCTTCGCCTCCGGAAGGTCATTCGTGACAGAACCCCGCCAGACCGGCGCCGACGTTCGCTCGCTCACCGACACCCTGATCGCCCACGCGCAGAGCGCGGGCGGCCAGCTCACGTCGGCTCAGCTCGCACGCACCGTCGAGTCCGCCGAGGTGACTCCGGCCCAGGCCAAGAAGATCCTGCGTGCGCTCGCGGAAGCGGGGGTGACCGTGGTCGTGGACGGCTCGGCCAGCCCGCGCCGCCGCGTCGCCGCCGCCCGGTCCGCCACCCCGGCGTCCCGAGCCACCACCGCCAAGACCACCAAGAAGACCGCCCCGCCGGCCCCGAAGCAGGCCCCCGCCGTCGACGAGGCCCCCGCCCCGGCGCCGAGGAAGGTGGCCGCGCGCAAGGCCACGACCGAGGCGGTCGCCAAGGCCGCCGTTCCGGCGAAGGCGGCGAAGTCCACCCGGGTGGCCAAGGCCACCGTGGCCGCCGCGGGCAAGCAGCCCGCCAAGGCCGCGGCGAAGACCAAGGGCGGCGACCCCGCCGAGGGGGAGATCGATCCGGAGGAACTGGCCGCCGAGATCGAGGACGTGGTGGTCGAGGAGCCGGCCGAGCTGGCCCAGGCCGCCGAGGCCGACGCCGCCAGCTCGGCGACGGACAACGACTTCGAGTGGGACGACGAGGAGTCCGAGGCGCTCAAGCAGGCGCGTCGCGACGCCGAGCTGACCGCGTCCGCCGACTCCGTCCGCGCGTACCTGAAGCAGATCGGCAAGGTTCCCCTGCTCAACGCCGAGCAGGAGGTGGAGCTCGCCAAGCGGATCGAGGCCGGCCTCTACGCCGCCGAGCGGCTGCGCGCCGCCGAGGAGGGCGAGGAGAAGCTGACTCGCGACATGCAGCGCGACCTGCTCTGGATTTCCCGGGACGGCGAGCGGGCGAAGAACCACCTGCTGGAGGCCAACCTCCGACTGGTGGTGTCGCTGGCCAAGCGGTACACGGGCCGCGGGATGGCGTTCCTCGACCTGATCCAGGAGGGCAACCTCGGCCTGATCCGGGCGGTCGAGAAGTTCGACTACACCAAGGGCTACAAGTTCTCCACGTACGCCACCTGGTGGATCCGGCAGGCGATCACCCGGGCCATGGCCGACCAGGCCCGCACCATCCGCATCCCGGTGCACATGGTCGAGGTGATCAACAAGCTCGGCCGGATCCAGCGCGAGCTGCTCCAGGACCTGGGCCGCGAGCCCACGCCGGAGGAGCTGGCGAAGGAGATGGACATCACACCGGAGAAGGTGCTGGAGATCCAGCAGTACGCCCGGGAGCCCATCTCGCTCGACCAGACCATCGGCGACGAGGGCGACAGCCAGCTCGGCGACTTCATCGAGGACTCGGAGGCCGTGGTCGCGGTCGACGCCGTCTCGTTCTCGCTGCTGCAGGACCAGCTCCAGCAGGTGCTCCAGACGCTGTCCGAGCGGGAGGCGGGCGTGGTCCGGCTGCGGTTCGGCCTGACCGACGGCCAGCCGCGGACGCTGGACGAGATCGGCCAGGTCTACGGCGTGACCCGGGAGCGGATCCGCCAGATCGAGTCCAAGACCATGTCGAAGCTGCGCCACCCGTCCCGTTCACAGGTGCTCCGCGACTACCTGGACTGAGCCGGATCGTCAACCAAACGTGTCGCTTTGATCACCAGGCGTGCAACACCCCATCGCGATCGGTTGGTTGCACGATTGTGATCGTTGACGTGGCACCCTTGGGGCACGGCACACTGTTGCCGCCATGTGTGACCTCGGTCCCCCGCGGGCACACAGGGAAGGCAGCGCCCGAGTTGGGTGTTGCACGATAGGTGAGCAACGACCGAAGAGATTGTTCATCGGTGACGACCAGAGGAGGAAGGCGATGACCCCGACCCTCACGCCGCCGCCCGAGACGGTGAGCCCCCCGGCCGCCGATGAACGGTGCGACCGCTGCAACGCTGCCGGCAAGCTCCGTATCACTCTGGCCGGTGGAAGCGAACTGGTGTTCTGTGGGCACCACGCGAACAAGTACGCCGAGGATCTCGTCAAGATCACGGTGCGGTACGCGACGGACCCCGAGTTCAACTGGCGTGGCGCCGACCTGATGGCGAACTGAACGAACCACGCCGGACACACATAGCCGGACGGAGGGCTCCCGTGGGAGCCCTCCGTCCGGCTTTTCCGCTCCGGGCCACCCCCGAGGCACCCCGATGTCGGCACCATGGGGGTGTCCGAGCGCTCCGGATGCCGCCATGTCGCCGACATCGAGTCGGTTCAGAGGGTCTGGACCGTGGCGATACGTTCCTCGAGTTGCTCGATCGTCGCCTGGGCGCTCGGCGGGCCGCCGCACAGGCGGCGCAGCTCGGCGTGGATCTTGCCGTGCGGCTGGCCCGTGCGGTGGTGCCGGGCGGCCACGAGGGCGTTCAGCTGCCGCCGGAGCGCCACCCGGCGCTGCGCGGCGCTCATCGGCGCGGGCGGCGCCGCCGGGGCCGCAGCGGCCGGCTCGGCGGCCCGTAGGGCGGCCCGGCGGCGCTGGGCGGCCAACTGCTCGGCCTGCCGCTTGTTGAGCAGCAGCGCGACCTCGTCGGCGGTGAGCAGGCCGGGCAGGCCCAGGTACTCCTGCTCCTCCGGGGTGCCGGCCTGGGCGGCCGTGCCGAAGGACGCCCCGTCGAAGATCACCTGGTCCAGCTCGGCCGTGGCCGACAGGGCGGTGAACCGCTTCTCCAGCTCGCCGCTGGCCTGCTCGTCGCGCTGGGCGCGCTCCAGCAGCCCGTCGTCGAAGCCGTCGTCCTTCGGCTTGCCGAGCACGTGGTCGCGCTCGGCCTCCATCTCGCTGGCCAGGCCGAGCAGGTGCGGCACGCTCGGCAGGAACACCGAGGCGGTCTCCCCCGGGCGGCGGGCCCGGACGAACCGGCCGATCGCCTGGGCGAAGTACAGCGGCGTGCTGGCGCTCGTGGCGTAGACGCCGACGGCCAGCCGGGGGATGTCCACGCCCTCGGAGACCATCCGGACCGCGACCAGCCACCGCTGGTCGGACGCCGCAAACGCCGCGATCCGCGCGGAGGCGCCCTGGTCGTCCGAGAGCACCACCCCGGCCCTCTCGCCGGTCACCTGCTCGATCAGCTTCGCGTACGAGCGGGCGTTCTGCTGGTCGCTGGCGATGACCAGGCCACCGGCGTCGGACATGCCCGCCTCGCGCAGCACGCTCAGCCGGGCGTCGGCGGCCCGCAGCACCTGCGGCATCCAGTCCCCGGCCGGGTCCAGCGCGGTACGCCACGCCTGGGCGATCAGGTCCTGCGTCATCGGCTCGCCCAGCCGGGCGGCCAGCTCGTCGCCGGCGTTGGTCCGCCACCGGGTCTCCCCGGAGTACGCCAGGAACAGCACCGGCCGCACCACGCTGTCGCGCAGCGCGTCGGCGTACCCGTAGACGGCGTCGGCGCGGGAACGCAGCAGCCCGTCGCCGCCCCGCTCGTACGTGACGAACGGGATCGGGTTGTCGTCGGAGCGGAACGGGGTGCCGGTGAGCATCAGCCGGCGTACGGCGGGCTCGAACGCCGCCTTCACGCCGTCGCCCCAGGTCCGCGAGTCGCCGGCGTGGTGGATCTCGTCGAGGATGACCAGGGTGCGCCGCGTCATGGTGCGCCGGCGGTGCACCTGCGGCGCCATGCCGACCTGGGCGTAGGTGACCACGGCGCCGTGGAAGTCGGCCGAGGAGTGCAGGTCGGCGTTGCGGAACGCGGCGTCGAGCTGGATGCCGACCCGGGCGGCCGACTCGGCCCACTGCGTCTTGAGGTGCTCGGTGGGGGCGACCACCGTGACCGCCTCCACCGTGCCGTCGGCGAGCAGCTCGGCGGCGATCCGCAGGGCGAAGGTGGTCTTGCCGGCCCCGGGGGTGGCGACCGCGGTGAAGTCCTCCGTACGCCGTCGCAGGTACTCCACCAGCGCCTTGCGTTGCCAGGCGCGCAGGGGCGGGAACGTCTCGAGCACCGGCGTCCGGGCTGCCACGCGTCAGGCTCCTTTCCGACCGCACGAGGGCGGACCCCGGCCGAGGGCCGCGGGTGCCGTCGTGCCGGCCGCCCGGGTGGCGGGATCTCGCCCATGAAAATGCCCTCGCGCATCCGGTGCCGCGAAGGCCGACTCAGCATAACCAGCGCGTGGCGGCCGGCCCAGGCGACGCCACGCTGATCGCTCCGTACCCTGGTCGCCCGTCCGCGGATCCCCCCGGTCAGGCGCCGGTGTGCGGCGCGGATCCCCCCGGTCAGGCGCCGGTGTGCGGCGCGGATCCCCCCGGTCAGGCGCCGGTGTGCGGCGCGGATCCCCCCGGTCAGGCGCCGGTGTGCGGCGCGGATCCCCCCGGTCAGGGGCCGGGGCGCGGCGGGTGCAGGGCGGGGACCGGTGCGGACCAGCGCCGGCGCAGCGAGACCAGGCGCACCGCGAAGACGAACGCCGCCGCCGCGGTCAGCCAGGCCGCGTTGGCGTGCCCGTGCGCGTCCAGCGCGGCGACGGCGACCGAGCCGGCCAGGGCGGCCATCGCGTAGATCTCCCGCCGCAGCACGATCGGAATCTCGGCGGTGAGCAGGTCCCGGCCGAGCCCGCCGCCGATCGCGGTGAGCATGCCGATGAGGCAGGCGCCGACCGCCGGCACCCGGGCGTCGAGCGCCTTGAGCGTGCCGGTGACCGTGAACAGCCCCAGCCCGGCCGCGTCCAGCACCAGCACGGTGGTGCGCAGCCGGGCGTACTGGGGGTGCAGCCAGAACACGGCGGCGGCCGTGACGGCGGCGGTGACGGCGTACCGCCAGTCGGCGAAGGCCAGCGGGGGAACCTCGTCGATCACCAGGTCGCGGACGATCCCGCCGCCGAGCGCGGCGACGAACCCGACGAACACGACCCCGAACAGGTCGAGCCGCTTGGCCACCGCCGCGGAGGCGCCGGAGGCGGCGAACACGGCCACCCCGGCCAGGTCGGCGAGGAGCAGGGCGGTGGAGGTGGTCACCGCCGCAGGTTACGCGGGCGGCCTGAGGGCCGCCGGGGATCACTCGGCCCAGGAGTCGTAGATCTCCTTGCACTCGGGGCAGACCGGGGAGCCGGGCTTGGCCGCCTTGGTCACCGGGAAGGTCTCCCCGCACAGCGCGACGACGAACGTGCCCATGACCGCGCTCTCGGCGATCTTGTCCTTGCGCACGTAGTGGAACATCTCGGGGCCGGTGTCGGCGTCCTTCAGCTCCGGGCGTTCGAGAACCTGTGTGCTCACTTCTACACCTCCAAATCTCCAGTTTGGCAGGCCAGCGGGACAGGGTCCAACGGAGGCCGCCTCCCGGCGGGCCGTACCGTAACGGAAGTGACCAACCTGCACATCCGTTTCGGGGCCGAGGTGGCCGACGCCCTGCGCGACCGGCGCCCGGTCGTCGCCCTGGAGAGCACCATCGTCTCGCACGGCCTCCCCCGACCCGACAACCTGCGGGTGGCCCGACAGATCGAGCAGGCCGTGCGCGACGCCGGGGCGGTCCCGGCGACCATCGGCATGGTCGGCGGCCGGCTCGTGGTGGGGCTCGACGATGCGGAGCTGACCCGGCTCGCCACCGTCGACGGGGTGGCCAAGCTCTCCGTACGCGACCTCGCGGTGGCCGCCGCCACCGGCGCGGACGGCGCGACCACGGTCGCCGCGACCAGCGCCGTGGCCGCCGCCGCGGGGATCGGCGTGTTCGCCACCGGCGGCCTCGGCGGGGTGCACCGCGAGGCGGCGCACACGTTCGACGAGTCCGCCGACCTGGTCACCCTGGCCCGGACCCCGATCGCGGTGGTGTGCGCCGGGGTCAAGTCGATCCTCGACGTCGGGGCGACCCTCGAACGGCTGGAGACCCTCGGCGTCTCCGTCGTCGGCTACCGCACCCGCCGGTTCCCCGGCTTCTACCTCACCGACGCCGGCTTCGACCTCGACTGGTCCGTCGACTCGCCCGAGCAGGTGGCCGAGGTGCTGGCCGCCCGGGCCGCCCACGGGGTGCAGGACGGTGGGCTGATCGTGGCCAACCCGCTGCCGGTCGACGAGCAGCTCGACCCGGCCCTGCACGACCGGACCCTCGCCGAGGGTCTCGCCCGGTTGGAGCGCGACGGGGTGACCGGCAAGGCCGTGACGCCGTACCTGCTGGCGCACTTCCACTCCGCCACCGAGGGCGCCAGCCTCGCGGTGAACGTGCGGATCATCCTGCGCAACGCCGACCTCGCAGCCCGGATCGCGGTCGCCGCGGCGGGCCGCGCCGCCTCCGCCGCATGACCGGTGGCTCCCGGATCGTCGTCGTCGGCGACCTGATCACCGACGTGGTGGCAGTGCTGGGCGCGCCGCTCGCCACGGGCTCGGACACCCCGGCCGCGATCCGGGTCAGCGGCGGGGGTCAGGCGGCCAACACCGCCGCCTGGCTCGCCGCGCAGGGCGCGGCGGTCACGATGGTCGGGGCGGTCGGCGACGACGACGCGGGGCGCGACCGGGTGGCCGAGCTGGAGCGGGTGGGCGTCGACTGCGCGATCGAGCGCCACCCCGGCTGCGCCACGGGCACCGTGATCGTGCTCACCGGCGACGGCGAGCGCACGATGGTCACCGAGCGCGGGGCGAACCTGCGGCTGACCGCCGGGCACGTCGAGGCCGCCCTGGCCGGGGCGCCCGACGCCCGGCACCTGCACCTGTCCGCGTACCCCCTGCTCGACGCCGAGTCGCGGGAGGCCGGGCTGCGGGCGCTGGCCGCGGCGCGCGGAGCCGGGCTGACCACCAGCGTCGACGCGGCGTCCGCGGCGCCGCTGCGGCGGGTCGGCGCCGCGGCGTTCCTGAGCTGGGTACGCGACGTGGACCTGCTGCTGGTCAACGCGGACGAGGCGGCCGTGCTGGCCGGCGGGCTGGACCCGGCGGCGCAGGCGCGGGCCCTGTCGGCGGCGGCCCGGCGGGTGGTCGTCAAGCGGGGCGCGGCCGGGGCGGTCTGGGCGGACCGGGCGGCCACGCTCAGCGTCGCGCCGGCGCGGCGGGTGGCGGTGGTGGACGTCACGGGGGCCGGGGACGCGTTCGCCGCCGGGCTGCTGACGGCCTGGCTGGACGGCGCCGAGCCGCGCGCGGCGCTGGGCCGGGCCGGGGACCTGGGCGCCCTGGCCGTCTCGGTGGTCGGCGCCCGCCCCACCGGGTGACGGCGGGCGCCCGCATGGGGTTGCCCGGCGACCGCCCGGCCGCCGGTCAGGGCTCGGCGTCGATGACCGGGTGCGGGCGCTCCTCGGCCGTCAGGCTCATCGGCGGGGCCTCGTCCCGGCTGCCGGGCTGGAACCGGTTGGCCAGCCGGTGCCGCTCCTTCGGCGGCCGGTCGTTGGCCAGCAGCACCGCGAGCCACGGAATGAACACCATGCCGAGGGCGCACAGCGACAGCCAGAGCCAGAGCAGGGGCGGCTGCACGCTCACCAGGACCGCGCCGACGATCAGGCAGGCCACCCGGATGCCCATCATCAGGACGTAGCGCCGCTGCCGGCTGGTCAGCTGGTCGTCCTGGCTGCGCGCCGCGTCGGTGATCAGGATCGGTTGGTACGCCTGACGTTTCACCACGGACCTCCAAGAGGGATCAGGCCCATCCTGTCACCTCGCGCGGTTGATCGGCGAAAATCCGGCTTCGTGTTACGTCCGTGGTACGCTCCGCCCGTGGGCAGCCGGTTCAGCTTCACCGACGAGGCGTTGGCCAACCTGCGCGTCTACGACGTCACCCCCGGGGAAGTCTGGGAGGCCCTGCACAGCACGCGGCGGGTCATCCGGCACCTGGGCGACGACGTGATGGTCGTCTACGCCACCGCGCGCCGCGGCCGCCGGCTGGCCGTGCTGCTCGCCGAGGCCGACGGCACCGACAACGACTGGGACATCCTCTCCGCCCGCGAGCTGAGCGACGTGGAGGCCAAGCGCTACGACGAGGCCGTGCGGAGGACTCGCCGACGAGGAGGCGGTGACGATGAACCGTAACGACGCGACCAAGCAGTTCCACAGCGGCGGCGACCGGATCGCGGAGCTGATCGACGAGACCCAGCCGGTGGAGCTTCCCGCCCCCGACACGGACGTGCCGATGGTCAGCCGATCGGTCCGGCTGCCCCTGGACACGTACGAGCGGGTGCGGGCGGCCGCCGAGGCCCGGGGCATCGGGGTGACCACCCTGATGCGGCAGTGGATCGAGGCCGGCCTGGCCGAGCTGGACGACTCCGCGACCGTGTCGCTGGCCGACGTCCGGCGCGCCCTCGCCGCCCTGTCCCGCCCCACCGCCGCCTGAGCCCGCACCGGCCGGGTTGCCGCCCGGCCTGCCCCAGGCGGCGGCGTCCTCACGCCGTCAGCTGCACGAACGCGGCCCGCTCGGCGTCGCGCACGTACGTCTGCCCCGACGGGTACGTCAGCGTGGCGTCGAGGTTGCAGTCGCCCCGGTAGAACCACTCGACGTACGGCACGTCGGGCTGTGCCCGCAGGTGGGCCATGTTGTCCCGCATCGCCTGCGCGCACAGCGCCCCGTCCGGGTCGTACGCGGCGCCGCTGTCCAGCGTGGGCTTGCGCTTGATCCCCCACTCGGGGACGACCAGCGGGCGGCCCACCCGCCGCGCCTGGGCGAGCGCGAAGTCGTTGCGCTCGACCGGGGTGCGGTACCGCTCGTAGCCGACGTCGTAGATGTCGAAGCCGACCGCGTCGACCCCGGCGTAGCTCGACACCGCCCCGAAGTCCGCCCACCACGTGGCGGTACGCCGGGCGTAGTACTCGGTGAACACCGGGACCAGCCAGACCTCCCGGCGCCGGGCGTGCCCGGCCAGCGCGGCGACCAACTCCTGCCACTCCTGCCGGTACGCCGCCGGGGTGGGGTCGTCGCCGTTCTGCTGCTCCGGCTCGTGGTCGAGGGTCACCAGGTCCACCACCTGCCGGCGGGCGGCGGGCCGCGCCGAGAGCCAGTCCCGGATCGCGGCCGGGGACGTTGCCGACGCCCAGTCCTTGAAGCTGTAGTGCACGGCGCAGCCGGCGGGGACCTGGGCGAGCAGCCCCGACGACCAGGGCTCCAGCCCGGCGCCCGCCCCCGAGTACAGCCGCATCGACCGCGGCCGGGGATACCGGGCGAGCATCGCCTGCACGGAGGTGACCGAACTCTGCGGCGGGCACCAGCCCAGGGCCAGCGGCGTCTGGACCGTCAGGGTGGTCGTGCTCGTGGTGGCGTTCCCCGCCGCGTCGCGCAACCGCGCGGTCAGGGTGACCGTACGGGTGGCCATCAGACCCGGACCGAGAAGCGTCCCGGCGCGGCCGGGTCGGCGACGATCGTCACGGCCGGGTCGGTGGTGGTCAGCTCGTACTTCAGCGGGTCGCCCACCGTCAGGGTGGTGGTGGCGGTCGCCACGTGCCCGCCCACGTCGGTCACCCGACCGGTGACGGTCACGGTGCGGGCGTCGGGGTCGTACGCGTCGATCACCACCTGGGCCGACTGGCCGGGCTGGAGCGTGCTCGGGGTGGCGGTGATCGACCGGATGACGGGGTTCGCCATGGTGCCCTCCGGGGGCGGCTACGGGCCGGAGCCCGTCAGGAACGGGGCCAGCGGCGGGACACCCGTGGTGGGCGCACCCGGCCGGCAGGCCCGTGCCGCCGTGTGCCGGACGACCACCCGCTGCGCCGTTGCGGCGGGACCGAAGTCGTCCGATTCCCGCTGCTCTGGTTGCAGAATGCCACGTCAGGCCGCTGATCGGTAGCTCCGTCCGGTCAGCCGTCGCCGCCGGCCCGACGGGCCCGGGCGGGGCCGGTCGCGTCAGCCCTTGGCGGCCTTCGCCTCCGCCTTCATCCGCTGCTTGTACTCCCGGACCCGGCCCAGCGACTCCCGGTCGGTGACGTCGGCCACCGACCGGTACGCGCCCTCCTCGCCGTACCCGCCGGCCGCCTCCCGCCAGCCGTCCGGGGTCACGCCGAAGCGCTTGCCGAGCAGCGCCAGGAAGATCTGCGCCTTCTGTCGGCCGAAGCCGGGCAGGGCGGCGATCCGGGACAGCAGCTCCCGCCCGTCGGCGGCGTCGGCCCACAGCCGGGCGGGGTCCCCGTCGTAGGTGTCCACCAGGGTCCGGCACACCTCCTGCACCCGGGCCGCCATCGCCTTCGGGAACCGGTGCAGGGCCGGCGGCCGGGCGAAGACCTCGACGAGCGCCTCCGGGTCGAACGCGGCCAGCTCCCGGGCGTCCGGCTCGTGGCCGAGCCGGCCCGCCAGCACGTACGGCGAGGAGAACGCCTTCTCCATGGGCACCTGCTGGTCGAGCACCATGCCGACGAGCAGGGCGAGGGGATCGCGCTGCAGCAACCGGTTGGCCTCGGGGTCGATGGGCAGCGAGAGCGTCATGCCGTCCATCCTGCCCGCCGGCCGCCCGACGATCCCGCCGACTCCCCGGCACGGGCCTGATCCGTGCTGCGGCCGCCCGCCCCCGCTGGACCGCTCGGGCCGGGCTCCCGGGCTGGTTTCCGGCACGGCGGTGGCGGTCCGTCGGGCGGCGGAGGGCAGGATGGCGACGTGGACGGACACGACATGCTGCTCTCCCCCGCCGGCGTCGAGGCGCTGCGGACCGCGCTGGCCGACGCCGGGTACACCGCCAACGGGATCGCCGCCCGGCTGGGCCCCCAGGCCACCGGCGGGGTGGCCCGCAACGACTTCCGGGCCGCGCTGCGCGCCACCGAGGACCGCGACCCGCTCGGCACGCTGATCCGCGTCTTCATCTGCGACCAGACGGAACGCGAGGACGTGGTGGCCGCCGCGCTCGCCCCGTTGACCGTGGACGAGGCGCTGGCCGGGGGCCTGGTCGAGCGGCACGGCGACGGCCTGCGCGCCGGCGTCGACCTGGAGCCGTACGGGGACGACTGGTGGGTGCTCGCCGACGTGCCGGCCAGCGCCCGGCCGGGTCGGCCGCTGCACGCCGAGCACGTCCTCGGCATCGGCGGGGCGACCCAGACGCTGATCGGCGCGACGGTCCGCGACCAGGTCGAGACGGCGCTGGACCTCGGCACCGGCTCGGGGGTGCAGGCGCTGCACCTGTCCACCCACGCGACCCGGGTCACCGCCACCGACATCTCCGAGCGGGCGCTGCGCTTCGCCGCCACCACCGCCGCCCTCAACGGCCGGGACTGGGAGCTGCTGCGCGGCGACCTGGTCGCCCCGGTGGCCGGTCGCCGGTTCGACCTGGTGGTGAGCAACCCGCCGTTCGTGGTCGGCCCGGGCACCACCACGCACGTCTACCGCGACTCGGGCCGGGTCGGGGACGCGATCGGCGCCGAGCTGGCCGCCGCCGCCCCGGGCCTGCTCACCGAGGGCGGCACCATGCAGTACCTGGCGAACTGGGTGCACGTCGCCGGCGAGGACTGGGGCGAGCGGGTGGCGGGCTGGTTCGCCGGCACGGGCCTGGACGCCTGGGTGATCCAGCGCGAGGTGGCCGACCCCATGGCGTACGTGAACCTGTGGCTGACCGACGTCGGCGAGGCCGCCGACCCGCAGCGGATGGCCGCCTGGCTGGACTGGTTCGACGCGCACAAGGTCGAGGCGATCGGCTTCGGCATCGTGTCGCTGCGCAACGCCGGCCACGCCGATCCGGTGGTGCGGGTGGAGGACCTGCGGCAGCGGGTGGAGCCGCCGATGGGCGACCGGATCGCCGCCTGGTTCGACCGCCAGGACTGGCTGCGGGTACGCGACACCGACGGGCTGCTCGCCGCGCGCTACCGGGCCGCCGAGGGGCTGCAACTGCGGCAGGAGGCGACCATGGGCGAGGAGGGCTGGGCGGTGGACCGGCAGGTCCTCGCCATGCCGCACGGGCTGCGCTGGACGGAGGAGATCGACCCGCTGGTGCTGGCCCTGGTCGGCGGCGCGGACGGCCGGCTGCCGCTGCGCGACCAGCTCACCCTGTTGTCGGCGGCGCACGAGGTGGCGGTCGACGAGCTGGCCGAGGCGGCCGGCCCGATCGTGGCGCACCTGGTGGAGCGCGGGATCGTCGAGCCGGTGGCCGACTGATGCGGGCGGTGGTGCAGACGGTCGGCCGGGCCAGCGTCACGGTCGACGACGAGGTGGTCGGCGCCGTCGCCGACGGCCTGCTGGTGCTGCTCGGGGTGACCCACACCGACACCCCCGAGACCGCGCGGACAATGGCTCGCAAGATCCACGAGCTGCGCATCCTGGACGACGAGCGCAGCGCGGCGGACACCGGCGCCCCGATCCTGGTGGTCAGCCAGTTCACCCTCTACGGCGACACCCGCAAGGGCAGGCGGCCCAGTTGGCTGGCGGCCGCCCCTGCCGAGGCGGCGGAACCCCTGGTCACGGCGGTGGTCGAGGCGCTGCGCGAGCGCGGCGCGCAGGTCGAGACGGGCCGCTTCCGCACCCACATGCTGGTCGAGAGCGTCAACGTGGGCCCCTGCACGATCCTCCTGGACCTCTGAGGCGCCTCCCCGCCCGCCGGGATCGCCCCGGTGATCATGGAGTTGGCGGCAGTTGTGGAGATCCACACCGCCGCCAACTCCATGATCAACGCACGGTGGTCAGAAGCAGCACGGTGGTCAGAAGAACAGGCCGCGGCGTTGGATGGACTGGCGGAGCCAGGCGTCCAGCTGGGCGGCCCAGTCCGTGTTCCCCACGGTGGCGTGGTCCACCGTGAAGCGGCCGAACGCGTCCCGCCCCTCGGTGAACACCCCGCCCCGCTTGTCGATCTCCAGCACCACCTGCACCTGCTGCGGGTCGGTCACGAAGGTGACCTCCAGCTGGTTGATCGCGCGGGCGTACTGGGGCGCCGGATAGAACTCGATCTCCTGGTAGAACGGCAGGCTCTGCCGTACGCCGTAGATGTGCCCCCGCTCGACGTCGGCGCGCGCGAACCGGAAGCCCAGCCGCAGCAGCGCCTCCAGCAGCTGCTCCTGGGCGGGCAGCGGGTGCACCGCCACCGCGTCCAGGTCGCCCTTGTCGACGGCCCGGGCGACCTCCAGCTCCGTACGCAGGCCCATGGTCATCCCGTGCAGGTGGTGCCCGTACAGCTCGGTGAGCGGCGTCTCCCAGGGGACGTCGAAGCGGAACGGGACGTCGTACCGCTGCCCCGGCTCCAGCCGGAACGCCGTGGTCACCTGGCGTCGGCCGAACTCCTGGTCGGTCGCGTACTCGTTGTCGCCGCTCTCCACCTCGACCCGCGTGACCAGGCCCAGCGCGACGTAGCTGACGTCCACCGGGTGGTCGCCGCCGACGACGTGGATCGTGCCCTCCAACTGACCGCCCGGGCGGCAGTTCGGGTTGGCCAGCACCGTTTCCACCGACGGGCCACCGACACCCATCGCCTGCATGAGTCGCTTGAAGACCACGACACCCTCCACTTGCCTGTCCGGGCCGACGTGCGCCGGCCGTGCGGGTCGGCCAGCCGGGCCGACGAAACGGGCCGGCCTCCCGCGGCCGACGAAGCGGGCCGGCCTGCCACGGCCGACCGAGCGGGCCGGACCGGATCGGCCGACCGCTGGCACGGTAACCGGAACGGGCAAACGCGAGACCCGATTTCGCTGTCGGGTCCCCGATCGCCTCACTCCCGTTTCACGTCCCGGTTGGAAGAGTGTGTGTCACCGGCACCACTGGGCCGGCGACACGGCACCGACGTGGACACGGGGAGAGACTGAGATGGTCCAGCAGATGATCGATAACCGGTTCGGCCCGGCCGTCGCCATCGACGCCGAGCCCGGCACTGACACCCTGGCCGACCTCGACGCCGTCGACGAGCGCGGCGTCTCCACCGACCTGGTCCGGGCCTACCTCAACGGCATCGGGCGCACCAAGCTGCTCACCGCCGAGCAGGAGGTGCAGTTGGCCCGCCGGATCGAGGCCGGGCTCTTCGCCGAGGAGAAGCTCGCCACCTGTACCCCCGTCTCCGCGCAACTACGCGCCGACCTGGAGCTGATCGTCGCGGAGGGCCGCACCGCCAAGGACCACCTGCTGGAGGCGAACCTGCGCCTCGTGGTCAGCATCGCCAAGCGGTACACGGGCCGCGGGATGGCGTTCCTCGACCTGATCCAGGAGGGCAACCTCGGCCTGATCCGGGCGGTCGAGAAGTTCGACTACACCAAGGGTTTCAAGTTCTCCACGTACGCCACCTGGTGGATCCGGCAGGCGATCACCCGGGCCATGGCCGACCAGGCCCGCACCATCCGCATTCCGGTGCACATGGTCGAGCAGGTCAACCGGATGGTCCGGGCCCGCCGCGAGCTGGCGGTCACGCTGGGCCGGGAGCCCACCGTCGTGGAGGTCGCCAAGGCGATGGACGTCCCGGAGTTCCAGGTCATCGAGCTGATCTCGTACGACCGGGAGCCGGTCAGCCTGGACCAGGCCGTCGGCGAGGACGGCGAGAGCGCCCTCGGCGACTTCGTGGCCGCCGTCGACCCGGCCGCCGAGCCCGGCGAGGCCGCGGCCGACGGCGAGCTGCGCAACGACGTACGCATCGTGCTCGCCACCCTGTCGCAGCGGGAGCAGGCGGTGATCCGGCTGCGCTTCGGCCTGGACGACGGCCGGCAGCGCACCCTGGACGAGGTCGGCAGGGAGTTCGGCCTGTCCCGCGAGCGGATCCGGCAGATCGAGAAGGTCACGCTGCTCAAGCTGCGCTCCCCGGAGCGGGCGCAGCGCCTGGAGGCGTACGCCTGCTGAGGCGCGCGGACACGGAGGGCCCGGCGGTTCGCCGGGCCCTCCGCCGCGTTCGTGGCGCCCCTCGCGACACCGGGAGGGTGAGCGGGTCGCCCTTCTCTACGGCAGGCGTTGAGTAGGGGCCCTTACAAGCGGCGGGGACCGGTGTCGGGGCGGGCACCCTCGACGCCGGTGCGGACCGTCGCGTGCAGGACGGACAGGCCGTCCGGGCGGGCCAGCACCGGGTTGAGGGTGAGCGACCGGACGCGGGGCTGCTCGTCGGCGAGCCGCCCCACCCGTAGCAGCAGCTCGGCCAGGGCCGCCCGGTCCACCGGGGCGGCACCCCGGTGCCCGCGCAGCAGCGGCGCCGCACGCGGCTCGTCGACCAGCTCGGCGGCGTCGGTGTCGGTCAGCGGCACCGCCCGCCAGGCCCGGTCCCCGAGCAGCTCGGTGGCGACGCCGCCGAGGCCGAAGCCGACCACCGGCCCGAACGCCGGATCCTCCACCAGCTCCACCACGCAGGCCACCCCGGGCGGGACCATCGGCTGGACCAGGACGTCCGCGCCGAACACCGCCGACATCTCCGCGTACGCCCGGCGCACCGCCGGCTCGTCGGCCAGGTCGAGGCGTACCGCCCCGAGGTCGAGGCGGTGCCGCAGCCCGGGGGCGGCGGCCTTCAGCGCCACCGGCCGGCCGAGGGTCGCCGCCGCGGCGGCCGCCTCGTCGGCGGAGCGGACCGGCACGGAGGGCACCACGTCGATCCCGTACGCCGCGAGCAGCCCGGCCGGGTCCGACCCGTCGGCCCGCAGCGCGGCCTGGCCGGCGGCGGGGTCGATCCGGGGCAGGTCGGGCAGCGTGCCGGTCGGGCGGCGCAGCCAGTCGGCGTACGCGGCGACCCGGCCCAGGGCCCGCACCGCCTCCTCCACGCTCGGGTACGCCGGCACCCCGGCCGGTACGCGCCCGGCGAGGAACGTGGCCACCGTCGGCTTGCCGGCGCTCAGCGCCCCCGGCAGGGCGGCGGTGAAGTCGGCCTCGGTGTCGGTGAGCTGCCCGGGCAGCGGCGGGGCGAACACCGCGACCAGGGCGTCCACCCCGTCGTCGGCGGCGGCGGCACCGAGCGCGGCGGCGAACTCCGCGGCCCCCGCCCGCGGGCCCACGTCCGACGGGTAGCCGGCGGCCACGGTCAGCCCCTGCGCGGCGCAGGCGGTGGCGGCCAGCCCGGTCAGCGCCGAGGAGTTGCCGACGACGCCGACCCGCCGGCCGCGCGGCAGCGGCTGGTGGGCCAGCAGCACGCCGACGTCGAGCAGTTCGGCGACGGTGTCCACCCGGATCACGCCGGAGTGGGCGAACAGGGCGCGGACCGCCACCTCGTCCGGGCCGGGCCGGTCGCCGCCCAGCCCCGGCGGGCGGGTCGGCGAGGCCAGCGCCACGACGGGCTTGGTCCGGCCGATGCGCCGGGCCAGCCGGGCGAACTTGCGCGGGTTGCCGAAGGTCTCCAGGTACAACATGATCACGTCGGTGGCCGGGTCGTCCTGCCAGTACTGGAGCAGGTCGTTGCCGGAGACGTCGGCCCGGTTGCCGGCGGAGACGAAGCTGGACAGGCCGAGGCCGCGCCGGGACGCCTCGGCGAGCAGGGCCGTCCCGAACGCGCCGGACTGGCTGAAGATCCCGACCGGGCCGCGGGCCGGCAGCACCGGCGCGAGGGTGGCGTTGAGGCGTACCCGCTCGTCGGTGTTGGCCACGCCCAGGCAGTTCGGGCCGACGACCCGCATGCCGGCGGCGTGCGCCGCCCGGACCAGCGCCCGCTGGGCGGCCGCGCCCTCCGCGCCCGCCTCGGCGAAGCCGGCGGAGATCACCACCAGGCCGTGCGCCCCGGCCGCCGCCGCGTCGGCCACCACCTCGCCGGCCGCCTCGGGGGCCACGGCCACGACCGCCAGGTCGATCGCCTCCCCCGCGTCGGCCGCCGACGGGTACGCCGGCAGCCCGGCCACGGTCGCCGCGCTCGGGTGCACCGGCACGATCGTCCCGGTGAACCCGGCGTCGCGCAGGTGCCCGAGCAGCGCCGCGCCGACGCCCTGCCCCGTGGCGCTCGCGCCGTAGACGGCGATGCCCCGGGGGGCGAGCAGGCGGGCGATGGAGCGGGCCTCGGTGCGATGCTCCCGGCCGCGCTGCACCTCCAGCGTCGCCTCGGTGGGGGCGATCGGGAAGTTCAGGTGCACCACGCCGTCGGCGTACTGGCGCTGGACCTGGTAGCCGAAGTCGGCGAAGACCCGCTGCATCGCCCCGTTGGTCGGCAGCACCTCGGCGACGAAGTGCACGATCCCGGCCCGGCGGGCGGCGTCGGCCAGGTGCTCCAGCAGCACCGAGCCGATCCCCCGCCCCTGGTAGGCGTCCTCCACCACGAACGCCACCTCGGCCTCCGGCGCCTGCGGGCCGAGCCGCTCGTACCGGCCGACGGCGACGATCCGCCCGCCGGCCAGCACCACGAACGCCTCCCGGTCGCGGTGGTCGACGTTGACGAACCGCTCCAGGTCCCGGTCGGGGATGCGCGGGTACGGCGAGAAGTAGCGCAGGTAGCGGGTGCGCTCGGAGAAGCGGGCGTGCATCGCCACGATCCCCGGCGCGTCGTCCGGCCCGATCGGCCGCAGCTGGACGGTCGAGCCGTCGCTGAGCAGCACGTCCACCGGCTGGTCCACCGTCGTCACCGGTCCTCCCCAGGCCGGGTCAGTCGCGTGGGTCGTGCGGGTCGAGCCCGAACAGCGGGAACACGGCCCGGCGGGTGGCCGCGATCGCCCGGTCCACCGAGTTCGGCTCCCCGGTCGGCTGCCACGGCACGTACCCCGGGTGGACGTCGTCGGTCAGCCGCAGCGGCACCTGCCGGCCGGGGCGGCGGGCGGCGGCCAGCCCCCGCCAGCCGGGCGGGGTCAGCGTCGCCGGGTCGAGCGGGGCGCCGGCGGCCACCGCCAGCAGGTGCGTCCACGCGCGCGGGACCACCTCGACCAGCGCGTACCCGCCGCCGCCGGTGGCCACCCAGCGGCCCTGGCACAGCTCGTCGGCGAGCGCCCGCAGCGCCAGGTAGGTGGCGCGCTGCCCGTCGACGGACAGGTGCAGGTCGGCCAGCGGGTCGAGGCGGTGGGCGTCCGCCCCGCACTGGGTGACGAGGATCTGCGGCCGGAACGCCCGCAGCACCGACGGGACGATCGCGTGGAACGCCCGCTGCCAGCCGGCGTCGTCCGTCCCCGGCGGCAGCGGGACGTTGACGGCGCTGCCCTCCGCCCCGCGCCCGCCGGTCTCGTCGGGGAACCCGGTGCCGGGGAACAGCGCGAGCGGCGTCTCGTGCAGGCTGACCGTGAGCACCCGCGGGTCGTGCCAGAAGATGTCCTGCACGCCGTCGCCGTGGTGCACGTCCACGTCCACGTACGCCACCCGCTGCGCGCCCAGGTCGAGCAGGCGGGCGATGGCCACCGCCGGGTCGTTGTAGACGCAGAAGCCGGCCGCCCGGGCCGCCATCGCGTGGTGCAGCCCGCCGGCCACGTTGACCGCCCGCCGGGCCTCGCCCCGCCAGACCGCCTCGGCGGCGGCGACGCTGGCCCCGGTGATCAGCGCGCTGGCCTCGTGCATCCCGTCGAACACGGGGTTGTCCGAGGTGCCGAGCCCGAACCCGGCGAACAGGGGATCGCGCGGGGCGGCCCGGACGGCGTCCAGGTAGCGCGGGTCGTGCACGCGGGTCAGCAGGGCGTCGTCCGCCGGCTCCGGCTTGACCAGTCGCACCCCGGGGCGGTCGAGGACGCCCAACTCCCGGGCGAGCGCCATGGTCAACTCCACCCGGACCGGGTCGAGCGGATGGTCCCCCATGTCGTACGCGAGCAGGGCCTCGTCCCACACCACCACCGTGTCCTCGGACATGCGGCCCATCGTCGCACGCCCGCCAGCAGCCCTCACCCGATGCGGGCGCCCCGGGCCGGGTCGGCCCGGGGCGGCCCGGCCGGACGGTCAGCCGCCGGTGGCGACCGGACGGGACGGGTCGGCCACCCAGTTGCTCCAGGAGCCGACGTAGAGGGCGGCGTCCGGACGGCCGGCCAGGTGCAGGGCCAGCACGGCCTGCGCGGCGGTCACCCCGGAGCCGCAGTACGCCCCGACGGGCGCGCCGTCGGCGACCCCGGCGGCGGCGAACCGCTCGCGCAGCGCCTCGGCGGCCGGGAAGCGGCCGTCCGGGCCGACGTACTCCCCGGCGGGCAGGTTCACCGCGCCCGGCACGTGACCGGCGACCGGGTCGATCGGCTCGGTCTCGCCCCGGTAGCGCGGGGCGGCCCGCACGTCGAGCAGCACCCCGTCGCCGGTGGCGGCCAGCGCCGCGGCCGAGGCGGTGTCGAGCACCGGCAGCTCCCCGGGGCGGACGGTCACGTCGCCGGGCTCCGGGGCCGGCACGTCGGTGGAGACGGGCAGGCCGGCGGCCACCCACGCGGGGAAGCCGCCGTGCAGCAGCCGCACCTGCCGGTGGCCGGCCCAGCGCAGCGTCCACCAGGCGCGGGCGGCGGCCATCCCGTCGCCGCCGTCGTACACGACGACGGGGTGGCCGGCGCGGACGCCGGCGGCCCGCAGCGCGGCCTGCAGCGCGGCGGGGTCGGGCAGCGGATGCCGGCCGGCCGCGCCCGGCGGCCCGCACAGCTCGGTGTCCAGGTCGACGAAGACCGCGCCGGGCAGGTGCCCGGCGGCGTAGTCCTCCCGGCCGGGCGGCCCGGCCAGGCGCCACCGGACGTCGAGCAGGGCGGGTGGGTCGGCGGAGTCGAGCCAGGCGGCGAGCCGGTCGGCCTCGACGAGCAGTTCCTCGGTACCGGACATGGCGTCCAGTCAACACCATCGGGTACGGCACCTCGCGTTTCGCCGCGAGGTGGTGTCGGACGGCCGGGGTACGATCGGCCTCTGGGAGGTCCGCTGACGTGAATGACCTGGTCGACACGACCGAGATGTACTTGCGCACCATCCTCGAGCTGGAGGAGGAGGGTGTGCCGCCGCTGCGTGCCCGCATCGCCGAGCGGCTGCGCCAGAGCGGTCCCACCGTCAGCCAGACCGTCGCCCGGATGGAGCGCGACGGCCTGCTCACCGTCGAGGGCGACCGGCACCTGGCGCTGACCCCGCTGGGCCGCAGCACCGCCGTCTCCGTGATGCGCAAGCACCGGCTGGCCGAGCTGCTGCTGGTCAACGTCATCGGGATGCCCTACGAGGAGGCCCATGAGGAGGCCTGCCGCTGGGAGCACGTGATGAGCGACGCGGTCGAGAAGCGGGTCTACGAGCTGCTCAACCGCCCGACCCGCTCCCCGTACGGCAACCCGATCCCGGGGCTGGAGGAGCTGGGCGACGGCGAGAGGCAGGCCGACGGCAGCGAGGGCGAGCGCAACCTGGCGTTCCCCGGGCTCTCCGGCCCCGTGGTGGTCCGGCGGATCTGCGAGAGTTTGCAGACCGACTCCGACGTGCTGCGGCAGTTGCACGCCGCCGGCGTCGACCCGGGCGCCACGGTCACGGTGGCGCAGGAGCGGGACGGCGTGTTCATCGACCGTTCCGGCGCCGAGCGGATCCGGCTACCCCGCGAGGTCGCCTCCCGGGTCTTCGTCGCCACCCGCTGACCGCCCGCCCGCGCTGACGCGCCCCGGTCCGTCTCCGCCCGCCCGCTGACGCGCCCCCGTCCGTCCTCGGCCGGGGGCACCGCTCACAGGGCTCTGGTGTCGACCGTCTTCGCGAGGGCGACCAGCTTGCCGGCCAGCTCGTCGGCGGCGGCCCGGTCGGCGCTCTTCGGCAGGGTCCAGCGCAGGACGGCCAGCCGGTCCTCCTTGGCCAGCCAGCCGACCTCGGCGACCGGCCCGTGCTTGCCGTCTGCGGCAGCGACCCGCTGGTAGGCGACCTGGCCCAGCTTGCCGACCTTGCGCGCCCCGCTGGGCTGGACGTCGGCCGTGAAGGTCGCCACGTCGATCGACGTCTCGGTGACGGTGAGGGTCAACTCGGGCAGCAGCGCCTGCTCGGCCCGCACCACGCAGGTGTGCGTGTCGCCGCGCTCGCTGGACGCCGCCACGTCGAAACGCGTGCCGGTGTGCTCCTCGATCACGGCGAAGTCGAACAGCCGGCACGCGCCGCCCGAGGAGGCCGCCGGGAGGTCCACCGACACCGGCTCGGCGCGGGGCACCGCGACCTGCGCGGCCTCCTCGGCGCAACCCGACACCAGCAGCACCGCCACGCCGGCGAGAGCGATCCGCCCGTGCACGCCCAACCTCCGCACTCGTCGGCGGATCTCCGCCGGGTGTCCGTCGCACACCGTACGGGGTGTCCGCCGTGGACGGAAGCCCTCAGTCGTCGACGTACGGGCAGTGCCGGCAGCCGCGCCCGCAGCACGTCCCCCGGCGGGCCAGGAATCCGGCGGTGAGCACGAACAGCCCGGTGTCCGGGTCGAGGTACCCGGCCTCCCCCGCGGCCAGGGCGGCGGCGTGCGCGGCCAGGACGCGCTCCCGGCCGGGGTGCTCCGACGGCAGCCGGGACGGGTGCGGCTCGGTCAACGGCCGGGGTGCCAGCGGCAGCCGTTCTCCACTCACCGCCGCAGTGTAAGGAAGAAGCGGTCAGCCGTGGCGGGCGAAGGCCGCCGCGATCGCCGCCCGGTCGGCGCCGGCCGCGAGCAGCAGCCGCAGCAGCACCTTCGCCTTGTACGGGTCGAGCAGCCCGCCGTTGACCAGCCCGCGCCGCTGGAGGTCGATCTCCGACCCCACCGCCCCGTACGTCTGCCGCAGCACCGACCCGGCACCGGTCCGCGAGGTCAGCACCACGGGCACCCGCTCGGCCAGCTCGCCGAGCACCGGGGCGAGCTCCGACGGGACGTGCCCGACGCCGAACCCGGCCACGACCAGCCCGTCCCGGTTCCGGAACAGGTCGATGAGCAGGTCGTCGTCGAGGGTGACCGTGTGCAGGGCCACCCGCACGGCGTCGAGCCGGTCCCGGTCCACCCCGGCCAGCGGGTCGAGCCGGGGCGGCCGGGTCAGCATCCGTACCTCGCCCTCGACGACATGCCCGAGCGGGCCGGCGTTCGGGCTGACGAAGGCCGCCGTGCTGGTGCTGTGCGCCTTGCGGACGAAGCGGGCGGCGTGCACCTCGTCGTGGAAGGCGACCAGCACGCCCAGGTCGCGGGCGGCCGGCGCGGCGGCCACCCGGGCCGCCGCGAGCAGGTTCGCCGGGCCGTCCGGGCCGGCCAGGGTGGGGTTGCGCATCGCGCCGGTGAAGACCAGCGGCTCCGGGTGCGGCCAGACCAGGTCGGCCAGGTACGCCGTCTCCTCCAGCGTGTCGGTGCCCTGGGTCACCACGACGCCGGTCGCGCCGCCGGTCACCGCCGACGACGCCGCGTCGACCAGGTCCAGGATCTGCCGGTACGTCAGGTTCGCGCTGGGCACCGCCCGGGTGTCGCGTACGTCGACGGTGTGGCCCAGGTCGGCGAGGCCCGGCACGGCCGCGACCAGCTCGGCCCCGGTGAGCCGGGCGACCACCCCGCCCTCGGCGCTGCCGGCCATCGCGATCGTGCCGCCGAGGGTGAACAGGACCACGCTCACGGGCGGCGCCCCATCAGGAACGCCTGCGGGCCCTTCTCGTAGCCCTCGGGCTCCCGGACCAGGCGCGCGTGCACCGTGAACCCGGCGTCGGCCAGCTGCGCGGCGATCCGCTCCGGGGGCAGCCAGTGCACGTCGTAGGAGACGACGTGCCCGTACGCCTGCTCCAGCCGGATGCGCCGGTCGCCCGCCTTGAACGCGAGCAGCAGCTCGCCGCCCGGGGCCAGCACCCGGTGGAACTCGGCGAACACCCCGGGCAGCAGCTCCGGCGGCAGGTGGATGATCGAGTACCAGGCGACGAGGCCGGCGAGCCCGCCGTCGGGCAGCGGCAGGTCGGTCATCGAGCCGACGGCGACGCGCAGCCCCGGCCAGGCGTCGCGGGCCACCGCGACCATCCCCGGGGACAGGTCGATCCCGGCGACGTCCAGGCCCAGGTCGCGCAGGTGGGCGGTGATCCGGCCGGTGCCGCAGCCGACCTCGACGACCGGCCCGGCGTCGCCGACCGCCTCGGCGTAGGCGGCCAGCATCGCCCGGTCCAGCGGCCCGCCCGCCCCCTCCACGTGATCGATCAGCCGGGCGTAGTCGACGGCCACCGTGTCGTACGCCGCGCGGGTCTCCCGCAGCCAGCTCGGCTCCCCCATGATCCGCAACCCTAGCCGCCCTGCCCGCCGTTCGGTTCCCTCGCCTCGCCACGTCGCCGACATTGCGGTATCCACCTTCTCCGGACACCCCCATGCCGCCGACCTGGTGTCGATCATCGCTCGCTGACCCGCCGGCGGCGTCACGCGAACCAGATGATTCCCTGCCCGTGCCCCCGGGTCCAGGCGAGCGGCGTCCCGTCCAGCGCCAGCACGTGGTGCAGCGCCTCGCCCGGCGGCTCCGGCAGCCCCGCGTAGGGCAGCACCTCCGGGACCTCGTTCGCGACCCAGTGGCTGGGCAGCTCGCGTACCACCGAGGCGAACGCCTGCCGCCGCGGTGCCGGCACCAGGTAGAGCACGGAGGTGTGGAACACCACCAGCGTCGCGTCGGCGGGTGCCCGCGCGGCCAGCGCCGGCAGGTCGTCCACCAGGTCGCCGCGTACCAGCAGTGGCGGCTCGGCCGCGGCGACGGCCGCCGCTGCCCGCAGCCGGGCGCGGCGGTGCGCGTGCTCCGGCCAGATGAGCGCGTCGAGCCACGCGACGTCCGCGGGGTCGGTCACGTCGAGCGGGTTCAGGTCGAGCCCCGCCCGCCACACCACCTGCGGTACGTCGCCCGGCGGCGGCACGCCGGTCGCCGCGCAGTCGAGAACCGGCTCGCCGGAGCCGACCAGGTGATCGCCGTAGCGGTAGGCGTACCGGTCGGGGTACAGGCACAGCCCGGCGGACGCGCCGACCTCCAGCAGCGCGAGCGGCTGCGGCAGCGCGGCGAGCACCGGCAGCAGTACGGCGCACCGGCCGGCCTCGTTGGTCTGCGTGACGCGGACGCGCAGCTGCGCCTCGACCGCCGGCCAGTTCGCGAGCGTGTACTCGCGGAACGCGTCCGGCTCGTCGACCGGGCCGCCGAGGAACCGGACGACGCCGAACAGCAGGTTCGGCTGCCACTTGGCCGGCGGGAGCGTGCCGAGCAGGGCCAGCAGCTCGTCGTCGCGGGAGACCGCGAGCGCCAGTCGCTCGTACGCGGGCGAGACGCCCTGCGCCTCACGTCCGGCGAACTCGACGTACCCCGCAGCGATCGTCATGCCTGGATCGTCGCAGTCATCGCCGACGCCGAACAGCCTCGATGCGGCAGGTCACACGTGAACGACGGCGATCCGCTGCTCCTTGGGCCGATCCGGCTCGTCGACCAGCCTGCTCAGGTCATCCGGATCGCTGGTCAACAGCACCACTGGGCGGGAGAGTTCCAGGGCGGTCGCCGCGACCAGCGCGTCGATCGCGCACCGGTGCCCGGACAGCCCCGCCTCCCCGAGCAGTTCGCCGGCACGTCGGCCGAGTTCCGGGCTCACCGGCGCCACCGTGATCCGCGACAGGACCCGATGGAAGGCCGCATCGCGGGGGCCACCCCGGAGCACCTCGGTCAGGGTCACGGCGCTGACGACGACCCTGGCACCGCGCTCGTGCGCGATCTGGAGGAACGCACGAACCCGCTGATCTCCCGCCGAGAGCTTGACCAGTCCTTCGCTGTCCAGGACGAGCGCGCCGCCCGCACCTACTGGGCGTCTGGCCACGAATTCCTCGCCTCGGTCATTGCCTCGTCGGAGATCGGCCCGTACTCCTCCTGCAGCAACTCCGCGAGTTCCCCAAGGAGATCCAACTCGAGCTGCCGGGCCACGGCCTCGGTGACGTACTGGCTGAACTCGCCACGCCCGACCCGCTGCTGCACGGCGGCCGTGAGGTCTTCGGGCATCGACACGCTCACCTTGCGGGCGCGACCGACCAACCGGAGCCGCCGACCTGGCTCGCGTGCGCCGCCGGCCAGCAGTCGCTCCGCCTCAGCCCTGAACTCCGGCGAAGCCTTCCCCATGTCGTGGATCGCATCGAGCATCTCCGACATCGAACGGGAGAGTTCCGTGGACCCGGAAGAATCTGCGGCGTCCTCCTCGGAGGACGGATGCGGAGGAATAGGTTCGGCGCTCACGAGTCGATGCTACCGCCGGTAGCAACGACATCCAAGCAAGATGACGGCGACCGCCCGCCCCTCTCCAAGGGTCGGGCGGTCGCCGTCACTCAGTGCAGGTCAGCTGCAGCCGCTGGTGGAGCCGCAGCCCTCGCAGACGTAGCAGCTACCAGCCGGCCGCATCTTCGTACCGCAGGTGAAGCACAGCGGCGCGTCCGCGGCCTTGCCCAGGACGGCCTCCAGCAGCTCGGTGCTGGAACCCACCGACGGGGCCGCCTTGGTGGCGGCGGCGTCCGCCACCTCCCGCGCGGGCTGGACGACCGCGCCGGCCTTCGGCTCCTCCGGCTTGGCCTCGACCGGGGCGGAGGCGGCCATCGCGGTGAGGTCCGCACCGTTCGCCTCCGCCTCGGCCTCGGCCTGGAGCTGCGCGGCCCGCTCCTTGGCGGTGAAGATGCCCAGCTCCGCGCGGCGCTCGTACGGCAGGAAGTCCAGGGCCAGGCGACGGAAGATGTAGTCCATCACCGAGGCGGCCATCCGCACGTCCGGGTCGTCGGTCATGCCGGCCGGCTCGAAGCGCATGTTGGTGAACTTGCTGACGTACGTCTCCAGCGGGACGCCGTACTGGAGACCGATGGAGATGGCCACCGAGAAGGCGTCCATCACGCCCGCCAGGGTCGAGCCCTGCTTGGACATCTTGAGGAAGACCTCGCCGAGGCCGTCGTCCGGGTACGACGACGCGGTGAGGTAGCCCTCGGCACCGCCGACGGAGAAGGAGATCGTCTCCGACGGCCGCTTCTTCGGCAGCCGCTTGCGCACCGGCCGGTACTCGACGACCTTCTCGACCACCTTCTCGACCTCGGCGGCCGGGGTCTCGACGGCCTTGGTCTTCTTGGCCGCCGACAGCGGCTGGCCGACCTTGCAGTTGTCCCGGTAGATCGCCAGCGCCTTGAGGCCGAGCTTCCAGCCCTCGAAGTAGATCTTCTCGACGTCCTCGACGGTCGCCTGCTCCGGCATGTTGACCGTCTTGGAGATGGCGCCGGAGATGAACGGCTGGACGGCCGCCATCATCCGCACGTGACCCATCGGCGCGATGGACCGCTCGCCCATGGCGCAGTCGAAGACCGCGTAGTGCTCCGGCTTGAGGCCGGGGGCGTCCACGACGTGGCCGTGGTCGGCGATGTGCTCGACGATCGCCTCGACCTGCTCCTCGGGGTAGCCGAGGCTGCGCAGGGCGCGCGGGACGGTCTGGTTGACGATCTGCATCGAGCCGCCGCCGACCAGCTTCTTGAACTTGACCAGCGCCAAATCGGGCTCAACACCCGTAGTGTCACAATCCATCATCAAGCCGATGGTTCCGGTGGGCGCCAACACTGCGGCCTGCGAGTTCCGCCAGCCGAACTTGTCACCGATCTTGTTGCCCTGCGTCCACTGCTTCGTGGCCTCCCGCTGGATCGCGGTGGCCACGGTGCCGGCCGGCTTGATCGCGTCGTTGGCGGCCGCGTGCTTGCGCATGACCCGCTTGTGCGGCTCCGCGTTGCGGGCGTAGCCGTCGTACGGGCCGACGACGCCGGCCAGCTCGGCGGAACGGCGGTACGCGGTGCCGGTCATCAGCGAGGTGATGGCGGCGGCCAGCGAGCGGCCCTGGTCCGAGTCGTACGGCAGGCCGGAGGCCATCAGCAGCGCGCCGAGGTTGGCGTACCCGATGCCGAGCTGCCGGTACGCGCGGGTGGTCTCCCCGATCTTCTCGGTCGGGAAGTCGGCGAAGCAGATGGAGACGTCCATCGCCGTGATGACGAGCTCGACGCTCCTGACGAACTTCTCCACCTCGAAGCCCCCGTCGGCGCGGAGGAACTTCATCAGGTTGAGCGAGGCCAGGTTGCACGAGGAGTTGTCCAGGTGCAGGTACTCCGAGCACGGGTTCGACGCGGTGATCCGCCCGGTCTCCGGGCAGGTGTGCCAGTCGTTGATGGTGTCGTCGTACTGCAGGCCCGGGTCGGCGCACTCCCACGCGGCCTGGGAGATGGTGCGGAACAGCTTCCTGGCGTCGATCGTCTCGATGGTCTGCCCGTCGAGCCGGCCGCGCAGGTCGAACCCCCCGCCGTTGTCCACCGCCGTCATGAACTCGTCGGAGACCCGCACCGAGTTGTTGGCGTTCTGGTACTGCACGCTGACGATGTCGGAGCCGCCGAGGTCCATGTCGAAGCCGGCGTCCCGCAGCGCGCGGATCTTGTCCTCCTCGCGCGCCTTGGTGACCACGAACTCCTCGATGTCCGGGTGGTCCACGTCGAGGATGACCATCTTGGCCGCGCGCCGGGTGGCCCCGCCGGACTTTATGGTCCCCGCGCTCGCGTCGGCCCCGCGCATGAAGCTGACCGGGCCGGAGGCGGTGCCGCCGGAGGAGAGCAGCTCCCGGGAGGAGCGGATCCGGGACAGGTTCACCCCGGAGCCGGAGCCGCCCTTGAAGATCAGCCCCTCCTCCTTGTACCAGTCGAGGATCGAGTCCATCGAGTCGTCGACGGCCAGGATGAAGCAGTTGTGCACCCGCAGGTTGCCGGCGAGGAACTCGCCGCTCTCGGTCTGGATGTCGTAGACCTCCATCGCCCCGAGCGGCTCGACGCGGTCGATCTCCAGCCGCTTGACGTCGGCGGCCGGCCGGCCCGGCTTGGCGAAGCTCGCGTCGAGCTTGGCCATCTTCTCGGCGCCGACGAATCCGATGTGGGTGGCGAAGAGGTCGCGGTCGCCGTCGTTCTGGATCCGCACCGACCAGCAGCCCTTGCGGTCCGGGCGCGGGTCGGCCTTGTACCCGACGCGGGCGAAGATTCCGAATCGCAGCAGCAGGCTCTGCACGCCGCGGATCAGCTTCTCCGAGATCATGTCCACGGCCACGAGCGTCGAGCTCTCGCGCGCCGAGACGTAGCCCTCGGCCTGGAAGATGCTGCGCAGGTACGCCGCGACGACCGGCAGCGGCGCCGTGAAGAGCCGCTCCGGCACCTCCATGTCCACGCCGCGGGTGAGCAGGTCCCACTTCTCCACGAACGGGCGCAGGTGCTCGCCGTAGAGGCGGGTACGCCGACAGTCCAGCTCGTCGCTCTGCGTCACCACCGCGCGCTCGTGCCGGTGCGCGTCGGCGAACACCTCGTCGAGCGCGACGGTGACCCAGCCCAACTCGTCGTCGTTGACGGTCATCGCCTCGATCGTCAGCGACCGGTTCGTGCCCTCGTCGTACTGACCCACGAACCCGTCCGACTGCAGCCAGCCGGCGAGCGCGGCCTCCCGGATCTCCCGCAGGCTGATCTCGTTCTCGCCGTAGGCGTACCTGCGGTGCCACTCCAGCTTGTCGCCGGGCTCCAGCGTGCCGGCCTCGACCCACCGGCCCGCGCCCTGGCCCGTGCTCTTCCACACCACGTGGTCGGGGGTGACGTCGAGCGTGTAGCCCGCCTTCGTGTGCAGCCGGATGACCTCGCGCACCCCGTTGGCCTTGACGGCGACGATCCGGGTCAGGCCGTTGCCGTCGTACACCTTGGTCCCGACGGCGTTGTCCTCGACCAGCTTGCCGATCGGCACGAGGCCACTCGGCGTGCTGACCAGAGAGTCGTACGGCAGGCACGCGCTGACCTGCTGGGGCGAGGGCGTGCCGACGTTGAACCAGACCGGCGAGTTGAAGCTGAACACCTGGTGCAGCAGCATCCAGGTCAACTCGTGCGCGAACACCTCGGCGTCGGCCGGGGTGGCGAAGTAGCCGTGCTCCTCGCCGGCCGTGCGGTAGGTGCTGACCACCCGGTCGATCAGCTGCTTGAGCGACCACTCCCGCTCCGGGGTGCCCACCGCGCCCCGGAAGTACTTGGTGGTCACGATGTTGGCCGCGTTGATGCTCCAGGCCTCGGGGAACTCGACCCCGCGCTGCTCGAAGTTGATCGAGCCGTCCCGCCAGTTCGTCATCACGACATCGCGACGCTCCCACGTCACCTCGTCGTACGGGTGGACCCCCTCGGTCGTCCACACCCGCTCGACCTTGAGTCCCGCGCCGGCCTTCGCCCGCGACCGACTTGCTGTCACGCCGTCCCCCGCCATGTCATCCGCCCCCTCGTCTGCGCGGTCACCCACCGCGCGTCCCACTGTCAGAATCCAGAAAAATCAACTGGTACGCCCGGCGGCCCCCGCCGCCTCGGCGTGGCCCTCCGCCCCGGCGCCCTGCCGGGCACGGGCGGCGGCGCGCAACGTCTCGATCTCGCGCTCGAAGTCCGCGAGGGAGTCGAACGAGCGGTAGACGCTGGCGAAGCGCAGGTACGCCACCTCGTCCAGGTCCCGCAGCGGGCCGAGGATCGCCAGCCCCACCTCGTGGCTGGGGAGCTCGGCGGCCCCCTTGGCCCGGACGGTCTCCTCGACCTTCTGGGCCAGCAGGGCGATCGAGTCCTCGTCCACCGGCCGTCCCTGGCACGCCTTGCGCACCCCACCGATGATCTTGGTGCGGCTGAACGGTTCGGTCACCCCGCTGCGCTTGACCACCGCGAGCACCGCCTCCTCGACGGTGGTGAACCGCTTGCCGCACTCCGGGCACGCCCGCCGCCGGCGGATCAACTGGCCGTCGTCGGCCTCCCGCGAGTCGACCACCCGCGAGTCGGCGTGCCGGCAGTAGGGGCACCGCATCGCCAGACCTCCTTCATCGACGGCGGGCGGTACCGGCCGCCCCCCGGGCACGCCGAACCGCGGCGCCGACCCCACACGGGGATCGCCACCGGGTGCGGTAGCGGGAAGTGCGGTCGGTAGTTGAACCCAACCTGTAGGCGACTTACGCCCATGTGACTACTACATCTAGGGGTCGACCGTAGGCGTCCGGCGAACCGAGGTCAAGTTGAACGGCGTGTCCGGCGAGTCGCCAGGATCACGTCCGCTCTTCTCCCCTCCGCTCGCCACCGAAACCCCAACGCGGCACCGCCGCCCCCGGACACGCTCACCGGACCGGCCGATCACAACCGGACACGGCACGCGGGCTCTCGAACGGATGTACGAGAGCCGCGTACCATTTACCAGAACAGGCGTTCGGATATCTCGCTTTTCCGGTCCGACACGCCGAAGAACGTCGTACAGATGTTTGAAAATGACCGATCTCACCTATACGGTCAAGAACAACCGCGCCGGCGAGCCACCGCCGGAACGGTCGCACACCCTTTCGCACGCACCACGAGCCGCCGGGGCATCCGAGCGCCGACCAGGGAGGACGGACGTGACCGAGGACCGGGCCAGCCGGCCGAAGAACCCGCAGCAGAGCGCCGAGGCGGGTCCGCCGGCCGCTCGGCGGCCCCGCGCCGCCCGCAGCCGCACGGGCCAGCCCGCCGTGCGCCCGGTCACCCCCGTGGTCAGCACGTTCCCCGACCCGGCCGCGGTCGACCTCACCGCCCGCCAGCGCCGCATCCTGGAGTTCATCCGCACCTGGGTCGAGCGGCACGGCTACCCGCCGAGCGTCCGCGAGATCGGCGAGGCGGTCGGCCTGGTCTCCCCGTCCAGCGTCGCCTACCAGCTCAAGGAGCTGGAGAAGAAGGGCTTCCTGCGCCGCGACCCGAACCGCCCGCGCGCGGTGGACGTGCGCACCCCCGGCGACGCGCTCGACGACGAGGCGAGCCGTTCCCAGCGGCCCACCCCCGCGTACGTGCCGATGCTGGGCCGGATCGCCGCCGGTGGGCCGATCCTCGCCGAGCAGGCGGTGGAGGACGTCTTCCCCCTCCCCCGCGAGCTGGTCGGCGAGGGCGAGGTCTTCATGCTCCAGGTCAAGGGCGACTCGATGCTCGACGCCGCGATCTGCGACGGCGACTGGGTGGTGGTCCGGCAGCAGCCGACCGCCGACTCGGGCGAGATCGTCGCCGCGATGCTCGACGGCGAGGCGACCGTGAAGACCTACCGGCGCCGGGACGGTCACGTCTGGCTGATGCCGCAGAACCCGGCCTTCGACCCGATCCCCGGCGACGACGCCACCATCATGGGGCGGGTCGTCGCGGTCCTGCGCCGGATCTGACCGCCTGCGAGCGCAGCGCGATCTTGCACTTTGCGCCCCGGCGAACCGGGCGAACGATTCATACCGGGGGGGGGGGGGCCGAAAGTGCAAGATCGCCGGGGGCGGGGTGCCGGTCAGTGCCGGTCGCCCCGGCGCCCACGGCCCGGCGGGGGGCCGTAGCCGCCCCGGCCGTCGTCCCAACCGCCGTCGCCCGGCCGTCCCGGGCGTGGGTCCCGCGGGCCCGCCGCGCGCGGCGGCTCGGGCCGGCCACCACCGTAGGCCCCACCGCCGCCACCGGGCTGTCCGCCCCGGGCGGGACGGCCACCCGCCGGAGGCCGGGCCGCGGGCTGGCCGCCGCCGTACACGCCGCCGCCCGCGGGCCGACCACCGCCGTAGACGCCCCCGCTCTGGGGGCGGCCGCCGCCGGCTGGCCGGCCGCCCTGGGGGCCACCGGCAGGTCGGCCACCGCCGTACACCCCGCCCGACGCGCCCCGGGCGGGGCCGGGGCCCGCCGCGTCGCCGCCGTAGACGCCGCCGGCCGCCCCGCCGTACACACCGCCACGCGCGCCGTCACCGTCCGGGGAACCGTCGCGCCTGCGGGGAGGCTGGTCGGGGTAACGGCCGCCCGCGCCGCCGTCCCACTCGGCCGGGTCGGCGCCGCCCTTCGGGTCGGCTGCCGGGCGCCTGCGGGCCCGCAGGATGCCGACGACACCCGCGCCTACCATGAGCGCGCCGATCACGCCGACGGCCGCGATCAGATAGGTGATCTCGTTCAGGCTCAGTCCCTCGATCCAGGACTTCTGCGCCGTCGGCTTCGGCGGGCCGCCGTCGTCGCCGGCCAGCGCCTCCGCCCCCTTCGTCGAGGGGGTGTAGGCCAGGATCTCGATGGGATCGTCCTCGGCCAGCTCGCCGCCGTCCGAGACGGTGACGAACGACTTGCCGTCGGTGGTGTACGAGATCGCCTCGCCGAACGGGTCCGTCAACTGGGTGACCTTGGGCTTGCCCTTGGTCAGCGCCCCGACGATGTCCCCGCCGGCGACGTCGTACTCGAAGGCGTCCGCGTACGTGCGCAGCACCACCCTGCTGCCGTCCGGCGAGCGGGCCGCGCCGGTGATGGCGACCCGGCCGATGGTGTTGAGCAGGTTCGGGGTGTTCGTCTTCGGCAGCGAGACCTCGCCGACCTTGGTCATCGGGGCCGGGTCGGTGTCCCCGCTCTTCAGCTTCCCGGACGGGGTGAAGATCTCGGCCTTGCCGCTGGCGACCTTGGTGATGATCAGCGGCTTGTTGTCGTCGCCGATCAGCAGCGCCTCGGCGTCGTGCGGCTTGCCCTCGGGGTACGAGAGGCGGTGCAGCACCGGCCTCTCCGAGCCGTCGACCGGCATGGTCCACACGGCCACCCGCTCGCGCCGCTGGGCGCTGGTGATGTTGTCCCCGGTGTCGGCGATCCACAGCGTCTCGCCGTCCGGGGACAGCGCCAGGTCCTCGGTGTCGAAGGGGCCGTTGCCCGAGTACCGGACCGGCTCCCTCGCTGGCTTGCACTTGGTGTCGAGGAAGAAGACCCGCTTGCGCGCCTCGATCTGCGACGAGTCGTTGACGACGAGGTAACCGCTCTTCGTGGCCACCAGGCCGGAGAGCTCCCGCAGCCGTTCGTCGGTCACCGTGCAGCGCTTCTTGCCGGGCTCGGGCGCGGCCCCCAGGGCGGGGGCGGCCAGGGCGACTCCGGGAACCGCCACGGTCGCCCCGAGCACGCCGAGGGCAACCGTGACCGTGACCGAGGAAACAGCGCGGCGCATGGGGTCAGTGTCGCATGCCGGGATTGCCGCCACGTTCCGCCGGGACATCGACCCCGGCGGCCACGGTGCACCGGGTCGTCGGCGACGACCCGGTGCCGCCGGGCGGTCTCACCCGGCGTGGGCGACGAGGCGCTCCTCCGCGGCGTACGGGGCCAGCTCGGCGGCGAGCGCCTCGCCGACGCGTACGTGCAGCAGCGTCCCCTCCGGCAGGTGGGCGGCGCTGAGCACCTCGCCCTGCCGGTGCACCCGGGCGACCAGGTCACCCCGGTCGTACGGCAGCACCGCGCGGACCTCCACGGCCGGGCTGGGCAGCCGCTGCTCGATCACCGCCCGCACCTCGTCGATCCCCTGCCCGGAATGGGCGGAGGCGAACACGGCGTCCGGCCAGAGCCGCTTGAGCCGCAGCAGCGTCTCCTCGTCGGCGGCGTCGGTCTTGTTGACCACCAGCAGCTCGGGCAGCCGGTCCGCGCCGACCTCGGCCAGCACCTCGCGGACCGCCCGGACCTGCTCCTCCGGGTCGGGGTGGGTCCCGTCGACGACGTGCACCACCAGGTCCGCGTCGGCGACCTCCTCCAGCGTGGAGCGGAACGCCTCGACGATCTGGTGCGGCAGGTGCCGGACGAACCCGACCGTGTCGGAGAGGGTGTAGACCCGGCCGTCGGCCGCGGTCGCCCGGCGGGTCGTCGGGTCGAGGGTGGCGAACAGGGCGTTCTCCACCAGCACCCCGGCCCCGGTCAGGCGGTTGAGCAGGCTGGACTTGCCGGCGTTGGTGTACCCGGCGATGGCCACCGCCGGGACGGCGTTGCGGGAGCGGCGGGCGCGCTTGGTCTGCCGTACCGTCGTCATGCCCTTGATCTCGCGGCGCAGCCGCGCGATCCGGTGCCGGATCCGGCGCCGGTCGGTCTCCAGCTTGGTCTCACCGGGGCCGCGCAGGCCCACGCCGCCGCCCGCGCCGCCGCCGCGACCGGAACCACCGGTCTGCCGGGACAGCGTCTCGCCCCAACCGCGCAGCCGGGGCAGCAGGTACTCGAGCTGGGCCAGCTCGACCTGCGCCTTGCCCTCCTTGCTCTTGGCGTGCTGGGCGAAGATGTCGAGGATCAGGGCGGTGCGGTCGACCACCTTGACCTTGGTGCGCTGCTCCAGGTTGCGCAGCTGGGACGGCGACAGCTCGCCGTCGCAGATCACGGTGTCGGCGCCGGTGGCGAGGACCACCGCGCCCAGGTCGTCGACCTTGCCCCGGCCGATGTAGGTGGCCGGGTCGGGGCGGTTGCGGCGCTGGATCAGCCCCTCGAGCACCTGCGAGCCGGCCGTCTCGGCCAGCGCCGCCAGCTCGGTGAGGGAATTCTCCGCATCGGCCTGGGTACCCTCGGTCCAGACGCCGACGAGGACGACCCGCTCCAGCCGGAGCTGGCGGTACTCGACCTCGGTGATGTCGGTCAGCTCGGTGGAGAGGCCCGGGACCCGCCGCAACGCCTGCCGCTCCGACAGCTCGTACTCGCCGGTGGTGACGTCGAGCTCGTCGTCCTCGAGGTGAACGTAGGTCTCCTGGTCTCGCAAGCTGTGTCTCCTGTCCGTTGTGTCCCGCGCCGGGCGTTTCTGGCGCGTGTCAGCAATCCTGACATGTGCCAACGCCCGACGCACCCGCTATATGCCCGTCGAATGCATCACCAGAACCGGGGTCGAATGCGGCGCGACCTCGCAGAGCGGGTAGAAATGCGAACGACATGACGACCCAGCGTCGACGGAGGGATCCGCAGTGGCCATCACCCGACTTCCGAGTGCGGGATTCTCGATCACCATCCGGATCGCCGTCCCCGCCGACGCCTCCTCGATCGGCCGGCTGACCACCTCCGTGGGCGAGGCCGGGGCGATCGTCACCGCGCTGGACGTCGTCGACTCCGACCCGACCCGCGTGCTGGTCGACCTGACCTGCGACACCGCCGACGCCGGCCACGCCGACCATGTGGTGAAGGCGCTGACCGCGCTCGACGGGGTGGACGTCCGCAAGGTCTCCGACCGGACGTTCCTGCTGCACCTCGGCGGCAAGATCGAGGTCAGCTCGAAGGTGGCGCTGCGCACCCGTGACGAGCTGTCCCGCGCGTACACCCCCGGGGTGGCGCGGGTGTGCCAGGCGATCGCGGAGAACCCGGCCGACGCCCGCCGGCTCACCATCAAGCGCAACACGGTCGCGGTGGTCAGCGACGGCTCGGCCGTGCTGGGCCTGGGCAATCTCGGGCCGGCCGCGTCGCTGCCGGTGATGGAGGGCAAGGCGGCCCTGTTCAAGCGCTTCGGCGGGGTGGACGCCTGGCCGGTGGTGCTCGACACCCAGGACACCGACGAGATCGTGGCGATCGTCAAGGCGATCGCGCCCGCGTACGGCGGGATCAACCTGGAGGACATCGCCGCGCCGCGCTGCTTCGAGATCGAGGCCCGGCTGCGCGACGCGCTGGACATCCCGGTCTTCCACGACGACCAGCACGGCACCGCGATCTGCGTGCTGGCCGCGCTGACCAACGCGCTGCGCGTCGTGGGCAGGCAGCTGGCGGACGTCCGGGTGGTCGTCTCCGGGGCCGGCGCGGCGGGCACCGCGATCATGAAGCTGCTGCTGCGCCAGGGCGTCGGCGACATCATCGCGTACGACCGGAAGGGCGCGCTGCACCGCGGGATGACCGACCTGAACCCCGCCTGGCAGTGGCTGGCGGAGAACACCAACAAGGAGAACTACTCCGGGGACCTGCCCGGGGCGGTCCGGGGCGCGGACGTGTTCATCGGGGTGAGCGCGCCGAACCTGCTCACCGGCGAGGACATCGCCACGATGGCCAAGGACGCGATCGTCTTCGCGCTGGCCAACCCGGACCCGGAGGTCGACCCGCGGGAGGCCCGCAAGCACGCCGCCGTCGTCGCCACTGGCCGCTCGGACCAGCCGAACCAGATCAACAACGTGCTCGCCTTCCCGGGCGTGTTCCGCGGCATGCTCGACGCGCACGCCGAGGAGTTCACCGAGGAGATGGCGATCGCGGCGGCCCGGGCCATCGCGGACGTGGTCGGCGAGGACAAGATCAACCCGACGGTCATCGTCCCGAGCGTCTTCGACTCCCGGGTCGCCCCGGCAGTCGCCGCGGCCGTCCGTGCCGCCGCCCAGAATCCGGGGGCCACGCCGCCCCCGGCCGCGGACCCGGGCCCGGCCGACCTCCCGGAGCTGGCCGCCGAGGCGTCCGCGACCCCCTGACGCCGCCCGCGCTCCGGGCGCGCCGCCGGTCACGGCACGGACAGTTGATCAAGAGGTTTGCGTCATCCGGGAGTCCGGACTCCGACGCAAACCTCTTGATCAACAAGGCGAGTCGGGGCGGGGCGAGGCGCGGGCTAGGCGGGCCCAGGGCGGAGCGCGGTCGGGTCCAGCTCGCCGGTGGCCAGCAGGACCGCCGGGCCGGACAGCCAGCACGTGTCGGTCGTCACGGTGACCGTGAGGCGGCCGCCGGGCACGTCGACCGCCACCGTGCCCGTGTCGAGGCCGGCGTCGCGCAGCGCCACGGCACCCACCGCGCACGCGCCGGTGCCGCAGGACAGGGTCTCGGCGGAGCCCCGCTCGTACACCCGCATGAGCGCGTGCGCCGCGGTGCCCTCGACCGGGCCGCCGGGGGCCGTGAACTCGACGTTCACCCCGCTCGGGAAGGCCGCCGGGTCGACGTCGGGGGCCCGGGTGAGATCCAGCGACGCCAGCTCCAGCCCGGCCGGCAGCGCGCAGACCAGGTGCGGGTTGCCGACGTCCACCGCCGTGCCGGGCAGGGTCAGCCCGCCCAGGGTGGCGGTGGCCGTGTCGTACAGCCGGGGGCGGCGCATCTCGACGGCGATCGACTCCCCCTCGACGCGCGCCCGCACGACGCCGGCCCGGGTGGCCACCGGCAGCGCCCCGCCGGTGGGCGCCGCCAGACCGGTCGCCACGAGGTAGCGGACGAAGACCCGGGCGCCGTTGCCGCACATCTCGGCGAACGAGCCGTCGCTGTTCCAGTAGTCCATGAACCACTCGGCCTCGCCGGCCAGGCCGGCGCCCTCGGGGTGCTTCGCCGCCCGGACCACCCGCAGGACGCCGTCCCCGCCCAGCCCGCGCCGCCGGTCACAGAGCGCGGCCACCAGGCCGGGGGTCAGGTCGAGCGTGCCGTCCGGATCGGGCAGGACGACGAAGTCGTTGCCGGTGCCGTGGCCCTTGGTGAACTCCACGCCCCCATCATTGCGCACCCACCGTGACCAGGCGCAGGGCGGTCTCGGCAAACCCCGGGGCGGCCGAGTCCAGCCAGTGGATGCGCGGGTCGCGGCGGAACCAGGAGCGCTGCCGGCGCACGAAGCGCCGGGTCGCCCGTACGGTCTCGTCGTGCGCCTCCGCCTCGGTCAGCTCGCCGGCCAGGAAGCGCAGCACCTGCTGGTAGCCGAGCGCCCGGCTGGCCGTCCGGCCCCCGGGCAGGCCCCGGCCGACGAGGTCCCGGGTCTCGGCGACCAGGCCGTCGGCCCACATCCGGTCCACCCGCAGCGCGACCCGCTCGTCCAGCAGCGCGGTGTCCAGGTCCACCCCGAGCTGCACCGACGGGTAGTACGGGGTCGGCTCGGGCAGCGACGCGGTGAACGGGGCGCCGGTCAGCTCGATCACCTCCAGCGCCCGGACGATCCGCCGGCCGTTGCCGGGCAGGATGCCGGCCGCCGCCGCCGGGTCCGCCTCCCGCAACCGCGCGTACAGCGGGGCCGGCCCGGCCTCGGCCAACTCCCGTTCGAGCCGTTCGCGCAGCTCCGGGTCGGTGCCGGGGAACTCGAACCGCTCCAGCACCGCCCGCACGTACAGCCCGGAGCCGCCGACCAGCAGCGGCACCTTCCCGCGGGCGAGGATGTCGTCGACCGCCGCCCGGGCCAGCCGCTGGTACTCGGCGACGCTGGCCGGCTCGGTGACCTCCCAGATGTCCAGCAGGTGGTGCGGCACCCCCTGCCGCTCGGCCGGGGTGAGCTTCGCGGTGCCGATGTCCATGCCCCGGTAGAGCTGCATCGAGTCGGCGTTGACCACCTCGCCGTCGAGGGCGTGGGCGAGCGCGACGCTCAGCGCGGACTTGCCGGCCGCGGTCGGCCCGACCACCGCGACGACCGGGCCCGTCATGCCGGGGCCCAGTTGGCCACGAAGTAGGACACGCCGTAGGGGGCCTCGTGGTAGCCGAGGTGGCCGCGCCAGTCGCCGCCGGCCGCCCGGGCCGCGCCGGCCAGCACCTGCCAGGGCGCCCGCCCGGCGGCCTTCAGCTCCGCCGACAGCACCGGGTCCAGGCCGAGCAGGGCCTCGGCGTCCGCGTCGGCCAGGGCCCGGGCCACCCCGTCGTCGTACGCGGGCGCGCGCGGGTCGTCGTAGCCGGGCGCCTGCCGCCCGCGGCAGGCCGACCCGTCCCCCAGCACCAGCAGCGCGGTACGCCGCCCGGACTCGCCGCCGAGCCTCGCCCCGAGCTCGGCGCACTCGGCCAGGGACGTCCCCTCCGCGACGGAATGGGCCAGTCGGGGCAGGTCGGTGCCGGTGCGACCGACCAGCCACGCGCCGATGGTCAGACTCAGCGGCAGCGTCTCCGTGCCCGAACAGTTGGTCTTCCACAGCCGGACGTACCGGCTCAACCCGTACCCGCGCAGCGAGCCGTAGTCGGCGTGCCCGAACCGCTCCGTCCGCGGACCGGCGCCCACGAGCAGGATCTCGTCCGGGCCGGCGGCGAGGAGCCGGGCCAGCGCGGCGTCCGCGGCGGCGCGGAGTTCGTCCAGCTCACCGGCGGCGGCGCCGGCCAGCTCGGGCACGATCAGGGGCGGGTGCGGGCAGACGGCGGCGGCGACCAGAGGCACGCGTCCACCGTAGCCGTACCGACCGGTGCGTCCCCGCATCGATCCGGGCGTCCGAGCTCTAGGACACCGTATGGTCACGGTCGACGACAGGCGCTCGACGTGGGCCGGGTCGGACCTGTGACAATGCCGGGAGTAACTTTGCTGCGCCGTGGCGGCGATCGAGGGGGCTGCCCGTCGACGCCGGGAGAACGAGGATGGGCACATGAGCGACTGGACGGCCTTCGGACGGGTGGACGCGGACGGCACCGTGTACGTCAAGACCGCCGAGGGCGAGCGGGTGGTCGGTTCCTGGCAGGCGGGGGCGCCGGAGGAGGGCCTGGCGCACTTCGCCCGGCGCTTCGCGGACCTCGTCACCGAGGTTGACCTGACCGAGGCACGGCTCAACTCGGGCGCGGCGGACGCCGGCGGTTCGTTGAGCACGATCCGCCGGATCCGCGCCTCGCTGGCCGAGGCGCACGTCGTCGGCGACATCGACGCGCTGGCCGCGCGGCTGGACAAGCTCGCCGCGATCGCCGAGGAGAAGGCCGGGGAGGCGCGCGCCGCCCGGGACGCCGCGCGGAGTGAGGCGCTGGCCCGCAAGACCGCTCTCGTCGAGGAGGCGGAGAAGCTGGCCGCCGAGTCGACCGGCTGGAAGACCGCCGGGGACCGGCTCAAGGAGATCCTCGACGAGTGGAAGACGATCCGCGGGGTCGACAAGAAGACCGACGGCGAGCTGTGGAAGCGGTTCGCCGCCGCGCGGGACGGCTTCACCCGCCGCCGGGGCGCCCACTTCGCCTCCCTGGACGCGCAGCGCAAGCAGGCGCAGCAGGCCAAGGAGGAGCTGGTCGCCGAGGCGGAGAAGCTGCAGGACTCCAGCGACTGGGCGGCCACCGCCAACCAGCTCAAGGACCTGATGACCCAGTGGAAGGCCGCGCCGCGCGCCTCGAAGGAGGCCGAGCAGCGGCTCTGGGAGCGGTTCCGGGCGGCCCAGGACCACTTCTTCACCCGGCGCAGCGAGGTCTTCTCGGCCCGGGACAACGAGCAGCGGGCCAACCTCGAGCGCAAGCAGGCGCTGCTGGCCGAGGCGGAGGCGCTGGACGTCGACGCCGACCCCAAGGGCGCCCAGGCCAAGCTGCGGGAGATCCAGGCGCAGTGGCACGAGGCCGGCCGGGTGCCGCGGGAGGCCGCGGCCGGCCTGGAGCGGCGGCTGCGGGCGGTCGACGAGCGGGTCCGCGAGGTGATGGACTCGGCGTGGCGGCGGACCACCAAGGAGGACAACCCGCTGCTCGCGCAGATGCGCGCGCAGGTCGCGGAGGCCGAGGAGCGGCTGGCCCGGGCCCAGGCCGCCGGCGACGCCCGGCGGATCAAGGAGGCCGAGCAGGCGCTTGCCTCGAAGCGGCAGTTCCTCCAGCTCGCCGAGCAGTCCAGCTGAGCTGAGCAGCCCCGGAAGGCCCGGTCCCTGCGGGGGGCCGGGCCTTCCGCGTGTCCGGGGCCGCGCCGCGTCCGTGCTACATCGGGGGTGTAGTGGAATCGCGCACGGCCCGAGGCCACAACATCCAGGATCGAGCACGGGCCGGCCGGGGTCGGCCCCGACCGGCGTCAGTGGGCGGCGCAGCCGGTCGCCGGTGCGGGCGCCGCGGCCGGCGCGCCGATCGTGGGCAGCCCGAGCAGCACGCCGGGGGTACGCGGGGAACGGCCGGCCTCCGCCGCGTCACCGGCCCGGGTACGCCGGTGCGACAGCGGCTCGCCGTCGGCGTTGAGGTGGTGCGGGGCGGCGTACGTGACGGTGGTGTGCACGACGTCCCCGGGGCGGATCCGCCCCGCCATGCTCCCCGCGTCGCCGTGCTGGCCGTTCGCTCCGGGCGCGCCCGTCGCGCCGTGCAGACCGTTCGCTCCGGGCGCGCCCGTCGCGAAGTGAACGAGGCGGCCGTCGCGGGCCCGGCCGGACATCCGGCCGGTGCGCTCGTCCTTGCGCCCCTCGCCGACGGCGACCAGCACCTCCACGGTCTGCCCGACCAGCTTCTTGTTCTCCGCCCAGGTGATCTCCTCCACCGTGGCGATCAGCCGCTCGTAGCGCTCCTGCACGACCTGCTTGGGCAGCTGGTCGGGCATGGTCGCGGCCGGGGTGCCGGGGCGCTTGGAGTACTGGAAGGTGAACGCCGAGGCGAACCTGGCCTCGCGCACCACGTCCAGGGTGCGCTGGAAGTCCGCCTCGGTCTCGCCGGGGAACCCGACGATGATGTCGGTGGTGATCGCCGCGTCCGGCATCGCCGCCCGGACCTTCTCGATGATCCCCAGGTACTTGTCGGCCCGGTACGACCGGCGCATCGCCCGGAGCACGTCGTCCGAACCCGACTGCAGCGGCATGTGCAGCGAGTGGCAGACGTTCGGCGTCTCGGCCATCGCCGCGATCACGTCGTCGGTGAAGTCCTTCGGGTGCGGGCTGGTGAACCGGACCCGCTCCAGCCCCTCGATGTCCCCGCAGGCGCGCAGCAGCTCGGCAAAAGCCGACCGACCGCCACCGCGTTTCCAGTTCGGCTCGCCAGCGTCGCCGAACGCGACGCCGTAGGAGTTGACGTTCTGCCCGAGCAGGGTCACCTCCAGCACGCCCTCGTCGACCAGGGCGCGTACCTCCGACAGGATGTCGCCGGGGCGGCGGTCCTTCTCCTTGCCCCGCAGGGCGGGCACGATGCAGAACGTGCAGGTGTTGTTGCAGCCCACCGAGATCGACACCCAGCCGGCGTACGTCGACTCGCGCCGGGTCGGCAGCGTGGAGGGGAAGACGTCCAGGGATTCCAGGATCTCCACCTCGGCGGCGGTGTTGTGCCGGGCCCGCTCCAGCAGCACCGGCAGCGAGCCGATGTTGTGCGTGCCGAACACCACGTCCACCCAGGGGGCCTTGCGGACGATGTCGCCGCGGTCCTTCTGGGCGAGGCAGCCGCCGACGGCGATCTGCATCCCCGGGTGCCGGTCCTTCACGGGGCGCAGATGACCCAGGTTGCCGTAGAGCCGGTTGTCGGCGTTCTCCCGGACCGCGCAGGTGTTGAACACCACCACGTCCGGGCTGTCGTCGGCCTCGGCCGCGCGCACGTAGCCCGCCTGCTCCAGCAGGCCGGAGATGCGCTCCGAGTCGTGCACGTTCATCTGGCAGCCGTACGTGCGCACCTGGTAGGTGCGCGGGCCGCCCGCCGCTGCGGTAGTCATGACCCGGACAGCGTATCCGGGCCCGACCTGTCCGACCGAACGAGGAGGAGCCGTGTGCCGGAGCATCAAGACCCTGCGTGAGCCGTACGCGCCCGAGGTGACCCAGGCCGACATCGAGGCAGCCGCGTTGCAGTACGTCCGGAAGATCTCCGGATTCCGCGCGCCCGCCCCGCACAACGCGGCGGCCTTCGACGCGGCGGTGGCCGCCGTCGCCGAGGCCACCGCGACCCTGCTGGAGCAGTTGGTGGTCCGGGGCGGCGGCCGGCAGCCGGCCGCCCAGAGCTGAGCGCCACGGCGGGGGCCGGGTCGAGCGGATTGCCGCCCGGCCGCGGCGGGGCCGGGTCGAGCGGGTTGCCGCCCGGCCGCGGCGGGGCCGGGTCGAGCGGGTTGCCGCCCGGCCGCGACCGCGACCGCCCGCGGCGGGCGGTCAGGCCGCGGCCCGGGCCGGTACGACCGAGTCGGGGGCCCACTTCGAGCGGTGGCACCGCGACCAGCCCCGGCAGGCGGGGTGGGCCAGCGTGCACAGGCGCTGCCCGCGCAGCACCTCGCCGTCGTCGGTCTCGGTGACCTCGAAGTGCACCGGGCGGATCGTGCCGTCCGGCGCGACGAGCAGGTGCCGGCCCGCGTCGAGGGTGTCGTCGCGCAGCAGGCAGTTGCGGTCGAGCAGGCGGGCCAGCGCGGCGACGCTGGGCAGCTCGGGCAGGCGCTCGGGCACCCCGTAGCAGTCCACCACCGTGCCGAACTCCCCCGGCGCCTGCCAGACGTCGCAGATCACCGCGTATCTGGGCAGTCGCATCGGGTCGGCCACCGCGAGCGGCATCACCACCCGCCCCAGCGCCTCGGCGAGCGCCGGGTAGACCTCCACCGGGGGTACCCGGTCGATTCTCCAGTTCCACAGCTCGGTCATGCCGCCTCCTCGCTGCGTTCGTCCCACCGGCCTCCGGATCGGGCCTTACTGACGATGGTGGGGGGCATATGACCTCAGCCGGGGGCAAGTTACCGGTCTGTGACCATTCCGGGCAAAATTTCCTAGAGCGCCATTGCTCCAAGTAGCGGGAAGATGACAGTTTATCGGGTATGGTGCGCCTTTCGGCGCCCTTGCTCACCGCGTTTCGTGCTCTTGGCACGGCGTCTCGTGCCCTGCCGGTGCCCCTGAGCACGGCGTCTCGTGCCCTGCCGGCGCCCTTGACACGGCGGTCAGCGCACGATCACCAGGTGCTCGCCGCGCGGCAGCAGCTCCCCGATCACGGTGGCCCCCGGCAGCTCGCCGGCCACGAGCAGCCCGCCCGAGGTCTGCGCGTCGGCCAGCAGCAGCCGCTCCGCCTCGCCGGCCGCGCCGAAGTCCGTCCACGGGGTCACCCAGTCCAGGTTGCGGCGGGTGCCGCCGCTGACGTACCCGTCCTGGACGGCCTGCCGGGCGCCCGGCAGATACGGCACCCGGGCCGCGTCGACGGCCACCGTGAGGCCGCTCGCCCGGGCCAGCTTCGAGGCGTGGCCGAGCAGCCCGAAGCCCGTCACGTCGGTGCCGCAGCGGACGCCCGCGGCGACCGCCGCGCGGGCGGCGTCCCGGTTCAGCGCGGCCATCGAGGCCACGGCCTCGGCGAAGCGCTCGCCGGTCGCCTTGTGCCGGGTGTTGAGCACACCGACGCCGAGCGGCTTGGTCAGCGACAGCGGCAGCCCGGGCCGCCCGGCGTCGAGGGTGATCAGCTCCTCCGGGCGGACGACGCCGGTGACCGCGAGCCCGTACTTCGGGCCGTCGTCGTCGACGCTGTGCCCGCCGGCCAGGTGACAGCCGGCCTCCCGGGCCACGTCCTGGCCGCCGCGCAGCACCTCGCGGGCCAGCTCCAGCGGCAGCTTCTCGCGTGGCCAGCAGAGCAGGTTCAGGGCGACGAGCGGGGTCCCGCCCATCGCGTACACGTCGGAGAGCGCGTTGGCCGCGGCGATCCGACCCCAGTCGTACGGGTCGTCAACGACCGGGGTGAAGAAGTCGGCGGTGCTGACCAGCCCCGTACGCTCGTCGAGCCGGACCACCGCGGCGTCGTCGCCGTTCTCCAGCCCGACCAGCAGCTCGGCGGCGCCGGCGGCCGGGCCGAGCCCGGCGACCATGGCCTCCAGCTCGCCCGGCGGGATCTTGCACGCGCAGCCGCCGCCCCGGGCATACTCGGTCAGGCGCACTGGTCCAGTCATGCCCACATGATCTCGGTGGAGCGTTAACCTCGCCACTCGGATCGCCCCTGGCGCGACGAATTTCGGACTCGCGACGCCGATCGGGACCGGTGTTACGGCTCCGTGACCAACCAGGTTGCGTTCTGCCACGTCGGCCCGCCTAAAGTTGCCGCACCGGGGGTCATCCGACCCGCCGGCGCAGGCGAGCGACAGGGACGGTGGACGACGTGACGACGGGCGAACCGCTCATCGTGCTGGACTCGGTCAACAAGTGGTTCGGGCCGCTGCACGTGTTGGACGATGTCTCGCTCTCCATCGGCAAGGGCGAGGTGGTCGTGGTGATCGGCCCGTCCGGCTCCGGGAAGTCGACGCTGTGCCGCACCATCAACCGGCTGGAGCCGATCAACTCCGGCACCATCACCTTCGACGGCCGGCCGCTGGCTGCCGAGGGGAAGGCGCTGGCCAAGCTGCGCAGCGAGGTCGGCATGGTGTTCCAGTCATTCAACCTCTTCGCGCACAAGACCATCCTGGAGAACGTCACCCTCGGCCCGGTCAAGGTCCGCAGGGAGAAGCCGGCCGCCGCGCGGGAGCGCGCGCTGGCCCTGCTGGACCGGGTCGGCATCGCCAACCAGGCCGAGAAGTACCCGGCCCAACTCTCCGGCGGCCAGCAGCAGCGGGCGGCGATCGCCCGCGCGCTGGCCATGAAGCCCAAGGCGATGCTCTTCGACGAGCCGACCAGCGCCCTCGACCCCGAGATGGTGGGCGAGGTGCTGGAGGTGATGACCTCGCTGGCCCGCGACGGCATGACCATGGTCGTCGTCACCCACGAGATGGGCTTCGCCCGGCACGCGGCGAACCGGGTCATCTTCATGGCCGACGGGCAGCTCGTGGAGGATGCGCCGCCGGCCGAGTTCTTCGCCAACCCCCGCAGCGAGCGGGCCAGGGACTTCCTGTCGAAGATCCTGACGCACTAGGCGTCCGTCCGAGGAGCGCGTCGTCCCCCGGCGGGCTCCAGTCGAAGAAGGAGAGAACATGCGTTTCACGCGCGTCGCGGCAATCGCCGCAGTCGCCGCACTGTCCCTCGGGGTCACCGCGTGCGGCGACTCCACGGAGGAGGGCACCGGCGCGGGCAGCAAGTCCTTCGCCGCCGGCAGCACCATGGAGAAACTGAACAAGGCCCAGAAGATCAAGATCGGCACGAAGTTCGACCAGCCCGGCTTCGGCCTGAAGGGCCTCTCCGGCAAGCCCGAGGGCTTCGACGTCGAGATTGCCAAGCTCGTGGTCAAGGAGCTCGGCATCCCCGAGGACAAGATCGAGTGGGTCGAGACGCCGTCGAAGGTACGCGAGGACGTGATCGTCAACGGCACGGTCGACCTGGTCGCGGCGACCTACACGATCAAGGACGAGCGCAAGGAGCGAATCTCCTTCGCCGGGCCGTACTACGAGGCCGGCCAGAACATCATGGTGAAGAAGGACGACGCCACCATCACCGGCCCGGACTCGTTCAAGGACGGCACCAAGAAGGTCTGCTCGGTGACCGGCTCGACCCCGGCCGAGGAGATCAAGAAGTACGTCAAGGACGTCGCCACCCAGCTGGTGCTCTTCGACACCTACGACAAGTGCCGCGACGCCCTCAAGGGCGGCCAGGTGGACGCCGTCACCACGGACAACGTGATCCTGCTCGGCTACATCGCAAAGGACGAGGCGGCCTTCAAGCTGGCCGGTGCGAACTTCACCAAGGAGCCGTACGGCATCGGCGTGAAAAAGGAGGACACCGTCTTCCGCAACTTCATCAACGACATCCTGGAGAAGGCGTTCGCCGACGGCAGCTGGAAGAAGGCCTGGGACGGCACCGCCGGCAAGTTCGGTGCCGAGCTGGGCACCCCGCCGACCGTCGTCCGTTACTGATCCCCTGCTGACCTGGAGGGTGGGGAGGAAGACCAACCCGTGAGTGTGCTCATCGACAAGTTCGACGTTTTCGCGGGGGGCTTCTGGCTCACCCTCCAGATCTGCGTCCTCGCCGCGATCGGCGCCCTGCTCCTGGGCGCCGTCGTGGCGGTGCTCCGGATCTCCCCGGTGCCACCGCTGCGCGCCGTCGGCACCGCGTACGTGAACGTTTTCCGCAACATGCCGCTGACCGTCGTGATGTTCTTCGCCGCGTTCGGCCTGCCGGCACTCGGCTCCAACGCCGACTTCCTGCGCATCCCCGGCTTGGACCTCGTGTTCCGCCGCCTAGGCACCGACCTGCCGTACTTCCGATTCGCCCTGATCGCGCTCGTGCTCTACACCGCGGCGTTCGTCTGCGAGGCGCTGCGGTCCGGAGTGAACGCCGTCCCGGCCGGGCAGGCGGAGGCCGCCCGGTCGCTGGGCCTCACCTTCGGCCAGAACCTGCGGTACGTGGTCCTGCCGCAGTCCTGGAAGGCGTCCGTCGTGCCGCTCGGGTCGGTGATCATCGCGATGATCAAGAACTCGGCGCTGATCGGGTTCTTCGGCGTCGTCGGTGACCTGTCGCAGTCGGCCGACCAGCTCACCTCGGCCGGGGGCTACGCCTTCGTCCCGGTCGCCATCGGGATCTCGATCGGATACCTGATCATGACCGTACCCCTCGGCGCCCTGCTCGACCGGATCGAGAAGCGGCAGGCGGTGGCCCGATGAGCCAGCAGACCACGAGCGTCCTCTACGACATCCCCGGCCCCCGACAGCGGCGGATCACGCTGATCGGCAGTGTCGTCGCCACTGTGGCGGTGCTGGTCGGGGCGTACTTCCTGATCTACAAACCGCTGGACGACAAGGGCCAGCTCTCGATGGAGCTCTGGGGGCCGCTCGTTGACCCCTCCAACGAGAACTTTTCCCAGGTCTGGGACCGGATCGGTCTCGGCTTCAAGAACACGCTGATCGCGGCGGCACTGGCCATCGTCTCGTCGCTGGTGGTCGGCACCCTGCTCGCGGTGCTGCGAATCCAGCTCAAGAGCCTGACCAGGCGGCGCTTCACCGGGCTCGCCACCCCGCTGTCCTACCTGGTACGCGGGCTGAGCCTACTGCTGTCGGCGGTCACCCGGGTCTGCGTCGAGGTGTTCCGGGGCCTGCCCGTCGTGCTCACCATCTTCTTCGTGGCCCGCGGCTTCCCCGAGTTCGGCATCACGTTCGACAACCTGTGGTACCTGGTCATCGGCCTGACCGTCTACAACTCCGTGGTGATCGCCGAGATCCTCCGCTCCGGCATGCAGGGCCTGCCCGGCGGGCAGGCCGAGGCGGCCGCCGCGATCGGCCTCTCCCCGCTGCAGACCACCCGGATGATCCTGCTGCCGCAGGCGTTCCGGATCATGCTGCCGGCGCTGATCAGCCAGCTCGTCGTGGTACTCAAGGACACCTCGCTCGGCTTCATCATCAGCTACGAGGAGACCCTGAACATCGGCAAGCAGATCATCGGCGTGCTGAACAACCCGATCCAGGTGTACGTCGTGATCGGGGCGCTGTTCATCGTGGTGAACTACTCGCTGTCGAAGCTGGCCCAGTACGTCCAGCACCGGCTCTCCCGCGGCCGCAAGACCGCCGGTACGCCAGCGCAGAACCCGCCGCCCGCGGCGCTGACCGCACAGACCGAGAGCCAGGGCGTCTGACGCGTACGCCGAAAGAGGGCCGGCCCGGACATCCGGGCCGGCCCTCTTCGCGTCCGTGGGGTCAGCGGGCGATCTCGGTGACCCGGGACTCCCGGACGACGGTCACCCGGATCTGCCCCGGGTACGTCAGCTCCTCCTCGATCTGCTTGGCCACGTCCCGGGCCAGCACCGCGGCGCCGATGTCGTCGACGTCCTCCGGCTTGACCATCACCCGGATCTCCCGGCCCGCCTGCATGGCGAAGACCTTCTCCACGCCGACCTTCCCGGCCGCGATCTCCTCGATCCGCTCCAGCCGCTTGACGTACGCCTCCAGGCTCTCCCGGCGCGCCCCCGGCCGCCCGCCCGAGCAGGCGTCCGACGCCTGGGTCAGCACCGCCTCGATGGTCTGCGGGGGCACCTCGTTGTGGTGCGCCTCGATGGCGTGGACGACGTCCTCGCTCTCGCCGTACTTGCGGGCCAGGTCGGCGCCGATGATGGCGTGGCTGCCCTCCACCTCGTGGGTGAGCGCCTTGCCGATGTCGTGCAGGAACGCCGCGCGCTTGATGATCGGCACGTCCAGTCGCAGCTCCGCGGCCATGATCCCGGCGATGTGCGCGGTCTCCACGAGGTGCTTGAGCACGTTCTGCCCGTACGACGTGCGGTAGCGCAGCCGGCCGAGCAGGGTGACCAGCTCGGGGTGGATCTCGGTGATGCCGACCTCGACCAGCGCGTCCTCGGCGGCCCGGTGGCAGAGCGCGTCCACCTCGTGCCGGGCCAGGTCGTAGACCTCCTCGATCCGGTGCGGGTGGATCCGCCCGTCGAGCACCAGCTTCTCCAGGGTGAGCCGACCGACCTCGCGCCGTACCGGGTCGAAGCAGGAGAGCAGCACCGCCTCGGGGGTGTCGTCGATGATCAGGTTGACGCCGGTGACGGACTCGAACGCGCGGATGTTGCGGCCCTCCCGGCCGATGATCCGCCCCTTCATCTCGTCGCCGGGCAGGTGCAGGACGCTGACCACGCTCTCGGCGGTCTGCTCGCTGGCCACCCGCTGGATGGCGTCGACGACGATGTGCCGGGCCCGCTGCTCCGCGGTGCCGCGGGCGTCGGACTCGATGTCCCGGACCAGCAGCGCGGCCTCCCGCTTGGCCTGGCTCTCGATCGCGTCGATCAGCTCGGCACGGGCGGCGTCGGCGGTCAGCCCGGCCACGCGTTCCAGCTCGCGCCGCCGCTGCTCCTCCGCCTCGACGAGGGCCTGCTCCCGCTCGGCCAGCGCGGACTCACGGGCGGCCAGCGCCGCGCTGGCGGCGGTCAACTGCCGCTCCCGCTCGGCCAGCCGCTCCACCTCCTCGGTGTGCAGCCGCTCCCGCTCGTCCATCCGGGCCGCCCGCCGCTCCACCTCCGCGGCCTGCTCCCGGGTGGTCGCGGCGAGCACCGCCACCTCGCGCTCGCCGCTGCGCCGCGCCGCCGTACGCAACTGCTCGGCGTCCACCTCGGCCTGCTTGTGGGCCCGTTCCAGGATCGTGTCGGCCTCGGCGCGGGCGTCGTCGAGCACCCGGCGGGCCTCGGCCCGCGCCGCCTTCGCCTCCGCCTTGGCGGCGGCGGCCTCGGTCCGCGCCGCCGCGGCCGCCGACTTGGCCACGTCGATGGTGCTGTTCGCCTCGTCGGCGGCGCTGCGCAGGGCGGCGAGGGACTGCTCCTGGCGGTCCTTCTCCGCGATGAAGGCCGGGTCCTCCGGCCGGGGCGCCGTGCCGAGCCGGCGCAGGGTGCGCAGGCCCACCAGCACCGCGCCGACCACGACCAGGGTGAGGACCACCACCACCGCGAGGATGACGATGTCGAAGCCGCTCATGGCCGGGCCGCCCCGCCCGAACGGTGGAGACCACCGGTCAACCTGTGCCGCCCCGTCATGGCCGCCTCCCCTGAAGAACGTCGGCGCCGCAGTGCCGTGCCGGTGGGCACGCGCTGCGGCTCTGAGACGCCCGACCTGAGCGGCTGACCGTGGGGTAGCTCTCCGCCGACGGTGCCCATGGGGCATCGCCGGCGGCCGGGTGCAGTTGTCGCACCAGCTCCGGACCGGCCTGTCCGAAGCTGGCACCGCAGGCCGGCGAGCCGGCCAAAGTGATGCTGTTCTGTTACGCGATCTATGTTGTGCGCTTAGCCTGCGCCGGTCGGGCAATGTGAGCCTGTATGGCGAGGCTAGGTCTCCGGGGGCCGTCTGGTCAAGAACTCATGATCAAACCCCCCGAACGGAGAGAAGTTGGCACGTCACCCAGCGCCCAAGAAATGCCGGACAACCGGGGACAAACCGGCAGCCCGCCCACCCGGCCCGGTGCTCCGCCTCACCGATGCCACCCGGGCTGACCGACCCGCCCCACCCATGCCACCCCACCCGCCCCGCCCGCTCCACCCCAGCCCACGCCACCCGCCCCGCCCATCCGAAGATCATGGAGGTGACGGCACGCACGGCGATCGAATCCGTCGCCAAGTCCATGATCACCGGACAGGGAGCCTCGGCGCGCCGGCCTCGCCCTGACGCGGCACTCCCTGCTCTCGCTCGGGTTGGTGATCAAGAGGCTTGCGTCGGGATCCCGTAACCCGCTGACGCGAACTTCTTGATCACGCCGCCTGGCGGAGGCACGAAGGGCAACGCTCGGCAGAGGGAGTGGCCGGACCGGGGGCGCGGTGCCGTGCCGGGGAGCCGTGGGTCAGCCCAGCGGACGGCCGTCCCGATCCGGATCCGTCTCGGCCTCGGTGAGCGCGTCCGCGTCGATCTGGTCGGCGAACTCGGCCGCCTCCGCACTTTGCGCCGCGAGCGCGTCCTTCACCGCCCGGATCGCCACGCCGGGCGGGTAGCCCTTGCGGGCGAGCATGCCGACCAGCCGGCGGAAGACGGCCTCTGGCTCGCCCCGGACGGTACGCAGCTTCCGCTCCACCAGTGCCCTGGCCGTCTCGGCCTCCGTCTCGGCGTCCAGCGCGCCGAGCGCCTCGCTGGCCACGTCGCCGTCCACGCCGCGCTGGCGCAACTCGTTGGCCAGCGCCCGGCGGGCCAGCCCCCGGCCGGCGTGCCGACTGGTGACCCAGGCGCGGGCGAAGGCGGCGTCGTCGACGATGCCGACCTCGTCGTACCGGTCGAGGACTTCGGCGGCGACCTCCTCGGAGATCTCCCTCCGGGCGAGCGCCCCGGCCAACTCTGCCCGGGTACGCGGCCGCACGGCGAGCTGGCGCAGGCAGATCTCCCGGGCGATCTCCGCCTCGTCCCGGGGCGGGGCCTCGGCACCGGCCCCCGGTTCGTGCTCCCCGTCGGGCCGCCCGCGTCGCTGACGCCGAGGGCCGGGCGGGGTGCCCGCGTCGCCCGTACGGGGTGGGCTCGCGTCCCAGCCCCGCCCCGTACGGGCGCGTCGTCCTGCCATGGGTCAGCGACCGGTCAGAAGTCGACCGGCGGCAGCTCCGGGCCGCCAGCGGCGTCGCCCGCGCCGACCCCGACGCCGAGCTTCTCCAGGATCTTCTTCTCGATCTCGGCGGCCACGTCCGGGTTCTCCCGGAGGAACTCGCGGGCCTTCTCCTTGCCCTGGCCGAGCTGGTCGCCGTCGTAGGTGTACCAGGCGCCGGACTTGCGGATGATCGCCTGCTCGACGCCCACGTCGATGAGCGAGCCCTCGCGGGAGATGCCCTTGCCGTACATGATGTCGAACTCGGCCTGCTTGAACGGCGCCGCGACCTTGTTCTTCACGACCTTGACCCGGGTGCGGTTGCCGACCACGTCGGTGCCGTCCTTGAGGCTCTCGATGCGGCGCACGTCGAGCCGGACCGAGGCGTAGAACTTCAGCGCCCGACCACCGGTGGTGGTCTCGGGACTCCCGAACATGACCCCGATCTTCTCGCGGAGCTGGTTGATGAAGATCGCCGTGGTGCCGGTGTTGTTCAGCACACCGGTGATCTTCCGCAGCGCCTGGCTCATCAGCCGGGCCTGGAGGCCGACGTGACTGTCGCCCATCTCGCCCTCGATCTCGGCACGCGGCACCAGGGCGGCCACCGAGTCGATCACGATGATGTCGAGCGCGCCGGAGCGGACCAGCATGTCCGCGATCTCCAGCGCCTGCTCGCCGGTGTCCGGCTGGGAGACCAGCAGGGCGTCGGTGTCGACGCCGAGGGCCTTCGCGTACTCCGGGTCGAGCGCGTGCTCGGCGTCGATGAACGCGGCGATGCCGCCGGCCCGCTGGGCGTTGGCCACCGCGTGCAGGGCGACCGTCGTCTTACCGCTGGACTCCGGGCCGTAGATCTCGATGACCCGGCCGCGGGGCAGGCCACCCACGCCGAGCGCGACGTCGAGCGCGATGGAGCTGGTCGGGATCACGGCGGTCTGCACGACCGGCCGCTCCCCCAGCCGCATCACCGATCCCTTGCCGAACTGCTTGTCGATCTGAGCGAGAGCAAGGTCGAGCGCCTTCTCCCGGTCAGGCCCTGCCGCCATCGTTGCCACCCCTGCCTTCGCCGGCGTCTTTCCTGAGCTTCGCGTCACGCGGACACGCTAGGCGCTGGGTCCGACAGAAAACCAGCCGACGGGCCGCGAGCTGTGGACGAGCACCCCGCTGTGGACAATAGCCGAACACTTGTACGACCCGGCAAGCGACACGCGGAACGGCCGAAAAGGCTGCTCAGCGTAGCCGCGCGGGCACCCGGTCGGGATACGCGGCGACCACCGCCCGCCACACGACGTGCGTCTCCTCACCCGCGGCGAGCGCCTCGGTGATCGTCCGCCCGCCGAGCTGGGACAGCACCTGGTCGGAGGCGATGCTGGCCGCGTACCCCGGCCCGAACGCCTCGTCCAACCGGGCCCAGAAGTCGGTCAGCCGCACGGAATCAACCCTCCTCGTCCGACGCCCGCCCGGGCGCCGCCGGACGCAACGCTAGCGCCAGGAGGGGCACCGTCGCGATCGCCGCCAGCACGGTGAGGGTCGGATAACCGGCCGCCTGCATGACAAACCCGCTGAGCGCGCCGGCCCCGGCGCCGGCCAGCCCCATGGTGAGGTCGGAGAGCCCCTGCACGGCGGTCCGCACCTCGGTGGGCACCGACTCCGACAGCAGGGTGGACCCGGCCACCATGGTGCCGGACCAGCCCAGCCCGAGCAGGACCAGGCCGACGGTCAGCCCGGGGGTGTGGTGCCCGGCGCTGCCGGCGACCGCGCAGGCGGCGAGCAGCAGCGCGAGGCCGCCGAGGATCACCGGGCGGCGGCCGACCCGGTCGGTGAGCCAGCCCACCACCGGGGAGAGCGCGTACATGCCGGCGATGTGCAGGCTGAGCACGATCCCCACCACCCGCAGCACGGCGGTGTCGTCGTGGTACTCGCCGAGGCGTACCGGGGTCATCGACATCACCGCGATCATCACCAGGTGGCCGACGGCGACGGCCGCGATGCCCAGCCGGGCAGCCGGGCGCTCGCGGACGACACGCCAGGCGGCCCGCAGGCCCGCGCCGCGCCGGCCGGTCCCCGCCGGCCCGCCGTCGGCCGCGCCGGGCTCCGGGGCCGCGGCCGGCGCGGCGGCGACGGGGATGGCCGCGGCCGGCGCGACGGCGACGGCCTCGGCGGCGGCGAGCCGGCGCGCGGTCAGCAGCGGGTCGGGCCGCAACGCCACCAGCAGTACGACGGCGGCGAGCGCGAACGCCGCGGCGCTGAACGCGAACGGGCCGGCCAGCGGCGGCAGCCCCCAGCCGGAGGTGGTCCGATCGGCGAGCGCGGCGAAGTTCGGGGCGGCCACCGCCCCGATCGTCGTGGCCCAGACGACCAGCGACAGCTGCCGGCCCCGGCGGGCCGGCTCGGCGAGGTCGACGGCGGTGTAGCGGGCCTGGAGGTTGGCCGCCGAGCCCCCGCCGAAGAACAGGATGGCGAGGAAGAGCAGCGGCACCTGGCCGGTGGCGGCGGCGAGCACCACCAGGACGCCGCCGACCGCCCCGACCAGGTACGCGGTGACCAGCCCCGGCCGGCGGCCGTGCCCGCTCATGATCCGGGTGACCGGTACGGCGAGCAGCGCCGCGCCCACCACGCCGGCGCTCTGGGCCAGGCCGGCCATGGCGGTGCCGGCCATCCGGGCGACGAGCAGCGGGCCCACCGAGAAGCCGATGGTGACGCCGATCCCGCCGATGGTCTGGGTGGCGACGAGCAGCCGCACGGTCCGGCGCTGGATCCGGGCGACGTCGGGCCGGCTCGGGGCCGGCAGGGTCAGGTCGGTGGCCAATCGGGGCTCCTCGGGGCGGCGGCTGCTCGGTAAGGGGTGCCGTGCCGTCGCCATCCTTGCGCAGCCGCCGCCGCGCCGGCACCCCGGTTCTGTTACAGGCCGAGCCCGCGGCCGATGATCTCCTTCATGATCTCGGTGGTGCCGCCGTAGATGGTCTGCACCCGCCCGTCCAGCCACGCCTTCGCCACCGGGTACTCCAGCATGTATCCGTACCCGCCGTGCAGCTGGACGCAGCGGTCGGCGACCCGGTTCTGCAGCTCGGTGGTCCACCACTTGGCCTTGGCCGCGTCGGTCGCCGAGAGCCGGCCGGCGAGGAACTCGGCGACGCAGTGGTTGAGGAAGGTCCGGGCGATGGTGACCTCGGTGTCCAGCTCGGCCAGCAGGAACCGGTTGTGCTGGAAGGCGCCGATCGGCCGGCCGAACGCCTCCCGGGTGCGGGCGTGGTCGAGGGTCAGGGCGAGCAGCCGCTCGGCGGCGGCGACCGCGGAGACGGCGATGCTCAGCCGCTCCCGGGGCAGGTTGGCCATCAGATGGTAGAAGCCGTTGTTCTCGGTGCCGATCAGGTTCTCCGCCGGCACCCGGCAGTCGTCGAAGAACAGCTCGGCGGTGTCGTTGGCCTTCAGGCCCACCTTCTCCAGCCGGCGGCCCCGGCTGAACCCGGGGGTGCCGGTCTCCACCGCGATCAGGCTCACGCCGTGCGCGCCCCGGTCCGGGTCGGTGCGGACCACCACGATCACCAGGTCGGCCAGCTCGCCGTTGGTGATGAACGTCTTCTGCCCGTTGAGCACCCAGTGGTCGCCGTCGCGTACCGCGCCAGTGCGGACCCCGGCCAGGTCGGAGCCCGCGCCGGGCTCGCTCATCGCGATCGCCGTCACCAGGTCGCCGGAGCAGAAGCCGGGCAGCCACCGCTTGCGCTGGTCGTCGGTGGTCAGCTCCGTCAGGTACGGCGCCACCACGTCGTTGTGCAGTCCGAAGCCGAGTCCGGTGCAGCCGGCCCGGACGATCTCCTCGACCAGCACCGCGTTGAACCGGAAGTCGCGCTGCCCGCCGCCGCCGTACTCGGCGTCGACGTCCATGCCGAGCAGGCCGGCCGCCCCGGCGGAGCGCCAGACCTCCCGGTCGACGAGGCCGGCGGCCTCCCACCGGGCGTGGTGCGGGGCGGCCTCCCGGGCCAGGAACTGCCGGCAGAGGTCCCGGAACTCTTCGTGGACGGGCTCGTAGAGATGCTGCTCCATGCCTCAGGAGTGTGGCACCGCTCACCCGCCCTGCCCAGGGGGCGAACCTCGGCAGCCGGTCGGGGCGGCCAGGGGGCGACCCCCGGCCGCCGGTCAGGCGGTCAGGGCGCGGGCGGCGACGGTGAGGTCGGCGACCAGGCCGGCGTACGCGGTGTCCCGGTCGTCGGCCCGCAGCACGGCCGACGGGTGGATGGTGGCCAGCAGCTGGGCCGCCGGGGCGTCGGCGACCTTCCCCGCGGAGTCCACCGGAACCCGGGCGAAGTCCTCCGGCTGCTGGGCCGAGGCCGGCCACGGCATCAGCGTGCCGCGCTGCCGGGTGACCCGGAACGACGGGCCGAGCAGCGCCTTGGCGGCGGTCGCGCCGAGCACCACCACGACCTCGGGACGCAGCCGGGCGAACTCGGCCACCAGCCAGGGCCGGCAGGCGGTGACGTGCACCCGGTCGGGGGTCTGGTGGATGCGGCGCTTGCCGCGCAGCTCGAAGCGGAAGTGCTTGACGGCGTTCGTCAGGTACAGCTCGGTCGGGTCCAGCCCCGCGTCGTCGACGGCCTGCCGCAGCAGCCGGCCGGCGGGGCCGACGAAGGGCAGCCCCTTCTGGTCCTCCATGTCGCCGGGCTGCTCGCCGACGAGCACCACCCGCGCGTCCTCGCCGCCGCGGCCGAAGACCGTCTGGGTGGCGTCCCGGTACAGCTCGCAGCCCCGGCAGCCGCCCGCGGCGGCGCGCAGCGCGTCGATGGTGTCGGCCTGCGGCGGGATGAACTGCTGGGCGCCCGGGGCGATCTCGGTCTCGGCCATGGCGAATGTTCTACCCCGTCGGGCGGGACTCACGCGGCAGGCGGGCCGGGCGGGCCCGCGGGCGGGCTCCGGGCACCGGCCGCCACCTGGCAACGGAGCACGACACGCCGACGACGGGCGAGGCCGGCAGGTGCCGGGCGGGCCGCCAGGCGGGCCAGGCAGTGGAGCCTGGCGGGCCGTCAGGCGGCGAAACCGGGCGGGCCGTCAGGCGGCGAAACCGGGCGGGCCGTCAGGCGGCGAAACCGGGCGGGCCGTCCGGGCGTACGGCGGCGGCCACCGCGTCGGCGAGGGGCCCGACGTCGGCGTCGTCGAGCGGGCTGACCGTGATCCGCAGGCCGGGCTCGGCGGCGATCCGGTACAGCGCGCCCGGGGCGACCGCCCAGCCCGCGTCGCGCAGGGCGGTCAGCGCGCCGGTCTCGTCCGGCACGGGAAGCCAGACGTTGATGCCGGTGCGGCCGCGGGCGGGCAGGCCGCGCGCGGCGAGCGCGCCGAGCAGGGCCACGCGCCGCCGGTCGTAGCTCTCGGCGGCCCGCCGCACCAGGCCGGCGGTGGCCGGGTCGCGCCAGAGCGCCAGGACGAGGCGTTGCAGCACGGTGGAGACCCAGCCGGCGCCGAGCCGGGCGCGGCCGGCGACCCGGGCGACCGTGGCCTCGTCGCCGGTCAGCACGGCGAGCCGCAGGTCCGGCCCGTACGGCTTGCTGACCGACCGGACGAAGGCCCATGCCGGGGTCGCCCCCGCGAGCGGGTGCAGCGGTACGCGGGCCAGCTCGGCGGCGTGATCGTCCTCGATCAGCAGCAGGTCGGGCCGGCCGGCGAGGAGCGCGCGCAGCTCGGCGGCCCGGTCGGCGGAGACGGCCGCCCCGGTCGGGTTCTGCGCCCGGCTGGTCACCACGAGGGCGCGCGCCCCGGCGGCGAGGGCGGCGGCCACCCCGGCCGGCGCGGGCCCCTCGTCGTCCACGGGCACCCCGATCGGGCGCAGCCCGAGCGCGGCGACCAGGTCGAGCAGGTTGGCCCAGCTCGGGTCCTCCACCGCCACCGCGTCGCCGGGGCGCAGGTGGGCGGCGAGCAGCCGCTCGATGCCGTCCAGCGCGCCCCCGGTCACGGTGATTTCGTCGGCCGGGACCCCGTCGGCGGCGAGCCGCTCCCGGGCGGCGTCGGCCAGCTCGGGCAGGACGCCGACGGAGGCGTACCCGAGGGGGGCGCCGGCGTCGGCGGCGAGGGCGGCCAGGTGCGGGCCGAGTTGCGGCAGCAGCCGGGTGTCGGGCTCGCCGAGGGACAGGTCGCGGGCGCCGGGCGCCGGGGACGGCCGCCGGGCGCGGCGGGTGGCCACGGGCGGCCGGGGCCGCACCCTGGTGCCGTGCCGGCCGGCGGTGGCGAGCAGGCCGCGCTGGCGCAGTTCCTGGTACGCGCGGGCGACGGTGGCGGGGCTGACGCCCAGCTCGGCGGCGAGGCCCCGCACCGGCGGCAGGGCGGCGCCGGCCGGGAGCGCGCCGGCCCGGATGCCCGACTCGATGCTGGCCGAAATCGCGGCGGCCGTCGCGCCGGTGACCTGATAGCGTGCTGACACAAACCAGAGATTGTACTAGCACAAAAGGTGGCTGCCGCATGTACCCACCCACCCCCCCGACCACCGCCACCCGGATGCGGGACCGGATGAGCTACGACCGGGCAGCCGCCCACGCGGTGCTCGACGAGGCGCACCACTGCACGCTCGGGTTCATCGTCGACGGCGAGCCGCGCGTGCTGCCCACCCTGCACGTCCGCGTCGGCGACACCCTCTACCTGCACGGCTCCACCGGCGCCCGGCCGCTGCTCGCCGCCCGCGGCGACGGCCTGCCGGTCTGCGTGGCGGTGACCCTGCTCGACGGGCTGGTCTACGCGCGCTCCCAGTTCAACCACAGCGCCAACTACCGGTCGGTGGTCGCCCACGGCACCGCCCACCTGGTCACCGACCCGGCGGAGAAGGCGGCCGCGATGACCGCCCTGGTCGAGAAGGTGGGCGCCGGACGCGCCGCGGACAGCCGGCCGCCGAGCCGCAAGGAACTGGCCGAGACCGCCGTGCTGGCGCTGCCGCTACGCGAGGTGTCGGTGCGCGCCCGCGCCCACGGGGTGGGCGACGACGGGAGCGACCGCGACCTGCCGTACTGGGCCGGGGTGGTGCCGCTGCGGCTGACCGCCGGGCAGCCGGAGCCGGACGCGGGAGTGACCGCGCCGCTGCCGGCGTACCTGCGGCCGGCCCGCTCGCCCTGGCTGGAGCCGGTGACGCTGCGCGGCGCACACGTCGTCCTCGAACCGCTCGACCTCGCCCACGCCGACGAGCTGCACGCCGCCACCGCGGCCCCGGAGGTCTGGCGGCACCTCGGCAGCCCGCTGCCCGGCGAGCCGGCCGAGACGGCGCAGATCGTCCGGGCGGCGCTGGCCGCGCACCACCGGGGCGACCGGGTGCCGTGGGTGCAGCGCTGCGCGGTCACCGGGGCGGTGGTGGGCACGACCTCGTACTACGAGGTGGACCCGGAGCGCCGGTCGGTCGCGATCGGGCACACCTGGCTGGGGCGGCCCTGGTGGCGGACGGGGATCAACACGGAGGCCAAGCTGCTGCTGCTCGCCCGGGCGTTCGACGAGCTGGGCGCCGTACGGGTGGTCTGGCACACCGACCTCCGCAACGAGCGCTCCCAGCGGGCGATCGAGCGGCTCGGCGCCAGCCGCGAGGGGGTGCTGCGGAAGCACCGGCTGCGGCCCGACGGCTCGTGGCGGGACACGGTGCAGTACGCGATGACGGTCGACGAGTGGCCGAGCGCACAGCTCCGGCTCCGGGACCGGCTTCGCGCCGCGAACGCGACGGCGCGATGATGTCCGGCGTGCTGGGTATCACCGACATCTGGACGTACCTGCTGGGGACCGTGGCGATCGTGCTGCTCCCCGGCCCCAACTCGCTGTTCGTGCTCTCCACCGCGGCCAAGCGCGGGGTACGGGCCGGCTACCGCGCCGCCAGTGGCGTCTTCGTCGGCGACGGGGTGCTGATGTTCCTCTCCGCCGCCGGGGTGGCGTCGCTGCTCAAGGCGTACCCGCCGCTGTTCCTCGCGGTGAAGTACGCCGGCGCGGCGTACCTGGGCTACATCGCGCTGACGATGCTGCGCGGGGCGTGGCGGCGCTGGCGCGACCGCAACGACCCGGCCACGCCGCGCCTGATCGACGCCGCCGAGCCGGCGCAGCTGCGCAGCCCGTTCCGGCGGGCGCTGGTGGTCAGCCTGCTCAACCCCAAGGCGATCCTGTTCTTCATCTCGTTCTTCATCCAGTTCGTCGACCCCGGGTACGCCTGGCCGGCGCTGTCGTTCCTGCTGCTCGGGCTGGTCGCGCAGATCACCAGCGCGCTGTACCTGACCGTGCTGATCTTCGCCGGGACGTTCCTGGCCGCCCAGTTCCGCCGCCGGCACCGGCTCGCGGCCGGCGCGACGACGGGCGTGGCGGCCCTCTTCCTCGGCTTCAGCATCAAGCTAGCCACGGCCACGGTGTAGGCGCGGCCACGGTGTAGGCGCGGCCACGGTGTAGGCGCGGCCACGGTGTAGGCGCGGCCACGGTGTAGGCGCGGCCACGGTGTAGGCGCGGAGGCCGCAACTTCGGGGAAGTTGCGGCCTCCGCGCTGTGCGCAGGGGACAACTTCCCTGAAGTTGCGCCCGGAACCCACCGGCCGCGGGCGGTCAGGTGCCGTCGCCGGAGCCGCCGCCGATGCCGGCGCCGCCGGCCGTGCCGCCCAGGCCGTAGCCGGGGCGGACCGGCTCGTCCGGATGGCGGCTGACGTGCGCGGACTCGGTGATCCGGGCCGACCAGTGGGCGTCGGACGCCATGTCGGCGTGCCGGTTGATCGTCTGCCGCAGCCAGCCGTCCACCACGGCGACCCAGTCGGCCTGGTCGGCTCCCGTGTGCCAGACGCGGAACCGGCTGATGCTCTGGTGGGTGACCCCGGCCAGGGCGAGCCGCCGGTCGGCCCAGAGGATCACCTCCAGGCCGGCCGCGTTCGCCACGAAGATCACCTCCAGCTCGGTGATCGGCCCGGCGTACAGCGGCCCCACCCACCAGCCGAGCCGCTGGTGCAGCGACAGGGTCTGCGCCACCCCGGGCAGCCGCCCCTGCACCAGCCCGGCCTGGCGCATGGTGAAGCCGAGCGTGTCCAGCGCGGCCAGCACGTGCCGCTGGGTCGGCAGCGGATGCACGAAGACCGGCACCATGGCGCCCTGCTCCAGGTCCACGTCGATCGACACCTCGGTCCGCAGGCCCATCCGCAGGCTCATCAGCGGCACCCCGCCGAAGATCGTCACCGGGGTCTCCCAGGGCAGCGGCAGCGCGAAGTCGACCGCCCGCCGCCGATTGGCCGGCACCACGAACGCCCCGGCGATCGGCACCTGGTGGAACTGGACGAGCTTGCGGGGCGCCCCCGGGTCGTCGGGCTCGACCTGGGTGACCAGGCCCAGCCGGACGTGCCGGACCGGCACGTCGTCCGGGCCGGCGGTGAGCGTCACCCGGCCGGGCAGCCGCAGTCCCGGGCAGGTGCTCGGATTGGGCAGCGTGGTACGTACCGCCAGTCCGGTCCAGCCGGACTCCGGTGACACCCCCGTCAGCCGCACGCCGCTCGCCTCCCCCTCGCGGGTTCCCCGCGAGGGGCAGGGCAGTCCTCGCGATCGCCCCCCGAGGAAGGCCGCCGGCCCGCCAGCGCCCATCCGGGCGCCGGCGGGCCGGCGGGAGGAGACGGTCAGCGCATCCGGCGGCCCCGGGGCACCGGGTCGGTCTCGTCGTCGAACTCGCCGATGACCTCCTCCAGCAGGTCCTCCAGCGCGACGAAGCCGATCGGGCGGGTCGGGCCGCCGCCGTTGCGGACCAGGGCGAGCTGCGACTGCCGGCCGCGCATCGCGGCCACCGCCTCGGTCACCGAGGCCGCCGCCGGCAGCGTGAACGCGGCGCTCATCAGCTCACCCGCGGTGGCCGGCCGGCCCGTGGTCGTGGCCCGCACCGCCTCCCGGACGTGCACCAGCCCGCACACCTCGCCGCCGTCGTCCAGGACGGCCAGCCGGGACCGGCCGCTGTCCCGGGAGACCTGCTCGATCCGCTCCGCCGGGTCGTTCCGGTGGACCGTGACGATCTGGTCGAAGGGCTCCATCACCTGCGCGACCGTGGTGCCCTGCAACTCCAGCATGCTGGTGAGCATCCGGTGCTGCTCCGCGCCGAGCAGCCCGTGCTCCCGGGACTGCTCCAGCAGCATGCGCAGCTCGTCCGGCCCGTGCACCTGGGCGAGCTGGTCCTGCGGGCGTACCCGGACCAGCCGCAGGATCGCGTTGGCCAGCGCGTTCAGCATCGACAGCACCGGCCGGGCGACCCGGGCGAAGGCCCGGAACGGCAGCGCAAGCAGGCTCGCCGAGCGCTCCGCGTCGGTGATCGCCCACGACTTCGGGGCCATCTCGCCGACCACGAGGTGCAGGAAGGTGACCAGCGCCAGGGCGAAGACCAGGGCCACGACGTGGCTGGCCGCCTCGGGCAGCCCCACGGCGTGCAGCACCGGGCTGAGCAGGTGTTCGATCGCCGGCTCGGCGAGCGCACCCAGGCCCAGCGTGCACAGCGTGATCCCGAGCTGCGCGCCGGCCAGCATCAGGGACAGCTCGCGTACGCCGTCCAGCGCCGCGCGGGCGCCCCGGCCGCCGCCGGTGGCGACCGCCTGCTCCAGCCGGTACCGCTTGCTGGCCACCAGCGCGAACTCGGCGGCCACGAAGAACCCGTTCAGCGCGAGCAGCACCACGGAGACGAACAGCGCCACACCCGGGCTCATGCGGCCTCCTCCTCGTGCCCGCCCGCACCGGCCGCGGCGCCGGTGAGCTGGAGCCGGACCGAGTCGGCCACGTGCCGGTCCACCGCGAGCACCTCGACGAGGGCGCGCGGCTCGACCTCGGCCTCGCCGTCGACCGGCAACGCGATCTCCAGCCGGTCGCCGACCTCGGGCACCCGGCCCAGCTCCCGCATGACCAGGCCGGACAGGGTGTCGTACTCGGGCGCCTCGGGCAGGGCGATGCCCGTGCTGTCGGCGACCTCGTCGATCCGCCAGCGCGCGGGGACCACCCACGACCCGTCGTCCTGCCGGGCGGGGGCCCGCTCCGGCGGGTCGTCCTCGTCGCGGATCGGGCCGACCAGTTCCTCGGCGATGTCCTCCAGCGTGATCACGCCCGCGAAACCGCCGTACTCGTCGACGACGCAGGCGAGCTGCCGGTGCCCGACCCGGAGCCGGTCCAGCACCGTCGGCAGCGGCAGGGTCTCCGGCACCAGCAGCGGGGGTACGGCCACCGCGCTGACCGGGGTGGTCGCGCGCTCCGCCGGGCGTACGGCCAGCACGTCGGCGATGCCGACCACGCCGACCAGGTCGTCGACGCCCTCGGCGCCGCGTACGGGGAAGCGGGAGTGCCCGGTGTCGAGCAGCTCGACCACCCGGCTCAGCGGCTCGTCCGCCCGGACGGTGTGCACGTCGACCCGGGGCACCATGGCCTCCCCGGCGGTCAGCTCCCGGAAGTCGAGCCCCCGGTCGAGCAGGGTGGACATCTCCGCGTCGAGGTGCCCCTCGTCGCGGGACTCGGCGATGATCTGCTCCAGGTCCTCCGGGGTGGCGCCGCTGGGCAGCTCCTCGATCGGCTCGATGCCGACCCGGCGCAGCAGCCGCACGGCAGCCTTGTCGAACAGCGTGATCACCGGCCCGGCGATCCGCAGGTAGATCAGGGTCGACCGGGCCAGCGCCCGGGCCAGCGGCTCGGGGCGGGCGATGGCCAGGTTCTTCGGGGCCAGCTCGCCGAGGACCATCTGCACGACGGTCGCGATGACCAGGGCCAGCGCGACCGACAGCGGTAGGGCCACCGCGGTGGGGACCCCGGCAACGCCGAGCAGGTCGGCCAGCCCCTCGCCCAGGTACGGCTCGGCGGCGTAACCGACGAGCAGCGCGGTCACCGTGATGCCGAGCTGCGCGCCGGAGAGCATGAACGAGAGGCGGCCGGTCACCTCCAGGGCCCGGGCGGCGGCCTGGTCGCCACCGTCGGCCAGCTGCCTGAGCCGGCCGCGGTCCACGGCGACATAGCCGAACTCCTGGGCCACGAAGTAACCGGTGGCGGCGGTGAGAACGACGATGAGAACGAGTCCGACGACGATCAGCACGGGTCGCTCAGGGCTCCCGGGGTCGTCGGGTCGTGGGGATGCCGGGGCTGACCCGGCTGGCTACTGCTGCCCTCCTGGGCAGAGGAGTCGATCATGCGGCCATTTTATCGGCGTCGGCTGAGCTTTCGCTGAAGGAGGAGGGAAGGGCCCCTGGTCAACACCTCCGGCACGGAAGGGCACCCTCGCACCGGTGCCCTCCGAAGGGGCATCCGGGACGGGCGGCGGCCCGGGTCGGTCACCGCGCGGAGACGTCGCCGGCCGGCAGCGCCGGCTCCAGGAGCGGGTGGTCGCGGCCCACCTCCACGAGCAGGTCGGGACGGCCGAGCTGGAGCACCACCTTGTTGACCACGCGCTGGGCGGCAGCCAGGGAGCGTACGGAGAGCAACCGGCCCCGGCTCTCCCGGCGCAGCACGAAGTAGTGCACCGCGGCGCGGACCTGGCCGCGGTCGGCCGCGCTGGAGTGGGCGGTCTGCCGGACCAGCTCGCGCAGGCAGAAGGCGAGCCGTTCGGCGAGCTCCAACTCGGGGCCCTGCAGGCCGGCGCGGAGCGCGGCGAGGTGACCGTCGACCTTGCGGATGAGCACGTCGGTGCCGGGCCCGCAGCCTCGCTCCTCGCCCATGGCCCCTCCTCCGCACCTCGCGCTGCGGGTGAAGTTACTTTATGTTGCCGAGCACAAGCAAGCTGTTAAGTAAGACGTAACGGCTGTAGCGCCCTTTACATCTCATGTACGTACCAGACGGTTAAAACGCCCGCCAGGTGGCGCGCCCGGCGGGGCGGAGTGTCGCATCCGCGAGGCAGGATTGGCGGGTGGCGGAATTGACGGACGGGCCCGGCGCGACCGACGCGGCGGGGGTGCCCGGCGCGGCCAGCGCGGCGGGGGTGCCCGGCGCGACCGGCGCCGCGAAGGCGCTCGCCGGGTTCGGCGCGGCGACGCGCGAGTGGTTCGGCGCGGCCTTCGCCGCACCCACCGCCGCCCAGGCCGGCGCCTGGCGATCCGTGGCGGCTGGCCGGAACGCACTGGTCGTCGCCCCCACGGGCTCCGGCAAGACGCTCGCCGCGTTCCTCTGGTCGCTGGACCGGCTCGCCCAGGCACCGCCCCCGGCCGAGGCCCGGCAGCGGTGCCGGGTGCTCTACGTCAGCCCGCTCAAGGCCCTCGCCGTCGACGTCGAGCGCAATCTGCGCGCGCCCCTTGCCGGCATCCGGCAGGCCGCCAGCCGGCTGGGCGTCGCGCCGCCGGACATCACCGTCGGGATGCGCACCGGGGACACCCCCGCCGACGAGCGACGGGCCTTCGCGCGCACCCCGCCGGACATCCTCATCACCACACCCGAGTCGCTGTTCCTGCTGCTCACCTCCGCCGCGCGGGACTCGCTGCGCGGCGTCGAGACGGTGATCGTCGACGAGGTCCACGCGGTGGCCGGGACGAAGCGCGGGGCACACCTGGCGCTGTCCCTGGAGCGGCTCGACGAGCTGTTGCCCGCCCCGGCGCAGCGGATCGGCCTGTCCGCCACCGTCCGCCCGGTCGACGCCTGCGCCCGGTTCCTCGGCGGGGCCCGCCCGGTCGACGTGGTCCAGCCCGCCACCCCGAAGACGATCGAGGTCAGCGTCCAGGTCCCGGTGGAGGACATGACCCGCCTCGACGAGCAGGAGGCGCCCGCAGGCGACCTCGACGGCCCCCGCCGGCCCTCGATCTGGCCGGCGGTCGAGGAGCGGGTCTTCTCGCTCGTCCGGGCCCACCGCTCGACCATCGTCTTCACCAACTCGCGGCGCGGCGCCGAGCGGCTGTGCGCCCGGCTCAACGAGCTGGCCGCCGAGGAGCTGGCCGGGGAGCGCCCCCCGGCCCCGGCCCGGCCGCCGGCCGAGGTGATGGCCCAGTCCGGCGCGACGGCCGGCGCGCCACCGGTGATCGCCCGCGCGCACCACGGCAGCGTGTCCCGGGAGGAGCGCCGGCACATCGAGGAGGCACTGAAGTCGGGGCAACTGCCCGCCGTGGTGGCCACCTCCAGCCTGGAGCTGGGCATCGACATGGGCGCGGTCGACCTGGTGGTGCAGATCGAGGCGCCGCCCAGCGTCGCCGCCGGCCTGCAACGCGTCGGGCGCGCCGGGCACCAGGTGGGCGCCGTCTCCCGGGGGGTGGTCTTCCCCAAGCACCGGGGCGACCTGCTCTCCTGCGCGGTCGTCGCCGAGCGGATGGCCGACGGCGCCATCGAGGAGCTGCGCCACCCGCGCAACCCGCTCGACGTGCTCGCCCAGCAGGTCGTCGCCATGGTCGCGCTGGAGCCGTGGCGGGTCGGCGATCTGGCCGCCGTGGTGCGCCGGGCCGCGCCGTTCGCCGAGCTGCCCGACTCCGCCCTGCACGCCGTGCTGGACATGCTCTCCGGCCGGTACCCGTCGACCGCGTTCGCCGAGCTGCGCCCCCGGCTGGTCTGGGACCGCGCCGCCGACGTGCTCACCGGCCGCCCCGGCGCCCAGCGGCTCGCGGTGACCAGCGGCGGCACCATCCCCGACCGGGGCCTGTTCGGCGTCTTCCTGGCCGGCGCGGAGCGGGCCGCCCGGGTCGGCGAGCTGGACGAGGAGATGGTCTACGAGTCCCGGGTCGGAGACGTCTTCCTGCTCGGTTCGTCGTCGTGGCGGATCGAGGACATCACCCCCGACCGGGTGCTGGTGTCTCCCGCCCCCGGCCAGGCCGCCCGGATGCCGTTCTGGAAGGGCGACCAGCCCGGCCGGCCGGTGGAGCTGGGCCGGGCCATCGGCGCGCGGGTGCGCGGCCTGCTCCGCCAGGGCGACGAGGCGGCGGTCGCCGCGCTGCGCGCCGGCGGGCTGGACGACTGGGCCGCCGGCAACCTGATGGCGTACCTGCGGGAGCAGCAGGCCGCGACCCGGTCCCTGCCCGACGACCGGACGGTGGTGGTGGAGCGGTTCCGCGACGAGCTGGGCGACTGGCGGCTCGCCGTGCACTCGGTGCTCGGCGCCCGGGTGAACGCCCCCTGGGCGTTGGCGATCGGCCGGCGGCTCGCCGAGCGGTACGGCGTGGACGCCCAGGTGATGTCCTCCGACGACGGCATCGTGGTGCGGCTGCCGGACACGGCCGAGGAGCCGCCCGGCGCGGACGTGATCGCCTTCGACCCCGACGAGATCGCCCAGCTGGTCGAGGAGTCGGTCGGCACGTCCGCGCTGTTCGCCGCCCGGTTCCGCGAGTGCGCGGCCCGGTCTCTGCTGCTGCCCCGCCGGGATCCGCGCCGCCGCCAGCCGCTGTGGCAGCAGCGTCAGCGGGCGGCCCAACTGCTCGACGTCGCCCGCGAGTACGCCGACTTCCCGGTCACCCTGGAGGCCGCCCGGGAGTGCCTCCAGGACGTCTTCGACCAGCCCGCGCTCGCCGGCCTGATGCGCGACCTGGCCGCCCGTCGGGTGCGCCTGGTCGAGGTGGAGACCGACCGGCCGTCGCCGTTCGCCCGTTCGCTGCTGTTCGGGTACGTCGGCGCGTTCCTGTACGAGGGTGACGCGCCCCTCGCGGAGCGGCGGGCCGCCGCCCTGGCGCTGGACTCGGCGCTGCTCGGCGAGCTGCTGGGCCGGGTCGACCTGCGCGAGTTGCTCGATCCGGCCGTGCTGGCCGAGACCGAGCGGCAGTTGCGCTGGCTCACCGAGCAGCGTCGCCCCCGCGACGCCGAGGACGTGATCGAGCTGCTGCGCACGCTCGGCGACCTGTCCGAGGCCGAGCTGGCCGTGCGCGGCGCGCCAATCGGCTGGCTCGCCGAGCTGGAGGCCGCCCGGCGGGTGCTGCGGGTGCGGGTGGCCGGCGAGGATCGCTGGGTCGTCGTGGAGGACGCCGCCCGGCTGCGCGACGCGCTCGGCGTGGCGCTGCCCGTCGGGGTGGCCGAGGCGTACCTGGCGCCGGTGGCCGACCCGCTCGGCGACCTGGTCGCCCGGTACGCCCGTACCCACGGCCCATTCGCCGCCGCCACCTGCGCCGCCCGGTTCGGCCTCGGGGTGGCCGTCGTCGAGCAGGCGCTGCGCCGGCTCGCCGCCGCCGGGCGGGTCGTGTCCGGCGAGTTCGCCCCCGACACGGTGGGCGCCCAGTGGTGCGACGCCGAGGTGCTGCGGCTGCTGCGCCGCCGGTCCCTGGCCGCGCTGCGGCGGGAGATCGAGCCCGTGCCGCCCCGGGCCCTGGCGGCGTTCCTGCCCCGCTGGCAGCAGGTCGGCTCGTCGGCCCGGGGCGTGGAGGCGCTGGCCGCCGCCGTCGAGCAGTTGCAGGGCGCGGCCGTGCCGGCGTCCGCGCTGGAACGCCTCGTGCTGCCCGGCCGCGTCGCCGACTACTCCCCCGCCCAGCTCGACGAGCTGTGCGCCAGCGGCGAGGTGGTGTGGGCCGGCTCCGGCGCGATCTCCGGCGGGGACGGCTGGGTCACCCTGGCGTACGCCGACGCGGCGCCGCTGCTGCTTCCCCCGCCGGACGACGCGCTCGCCCGCACCCCGCTGCACGAGGCGGTGCTCGACGCGCTCGCCGACGGGCAGGCGCTGTTCTTCCGGTCGCTGTCCGATCGGGTCGCCTCGACCGACGACGCCGCCCTCGCCGCCGCGATCTGGGACCTCGTCTGGGCCGGGCACCTCACCAACGACACCCTCGCCCCGCTGCGCGCGGCGCTCGGCGGCGGCGGGGCGCACCGGTCCCGGCCGTCCGCGCCGCGTACCCGCTACCGCCGCCCCGGCCGCCTCGCGCTGCCCAGTCGCAGCGGCCCGCCCACCGTGGCCGGCCGCTGGTCCCGGCTGCCGGAGCGCGACCTCGACCCGACCCGGCGGGCCGCCGCGCTCGCCGACGTGCTGCTGGAACGGCACGGGGTGGTGACCCGGGGCGCGGTCGCGGCCGAGCAGGTGAGCGGCGGGTTCGCCGCCGTCTACCCGGTGCTGGCCGCGCTGGAGGAGCGCGGCGCGGCCCGGCGCGGCTACTTCGTCGAGGGGCTGGGCGCGGCCCAGTTCGCGGTGCCCGGGGCGGTGGACCGCCTCCGCGCCCTCGCCGACCCCGCCGAGGGCGGCCGGGGCCGGGGCGCGGCGCCGGTGGTGCTCGCCGCCACCGACCCCGCCAACCCGTACGGGGCCGCGCTGCCCTGGCCGGAGCGGGCGGTCGACTCCGGCGACGGGGCCGCCCCGGCGAGCGGGCACCGGGCCGGCCGCAAGGCGGGTGCCCTGGTGGTGCTGGCCGGCGGCGACCTGGTGCTCTACGTCGAGCGGGGCGGGCGGACGATCCTGTCGTTCACCGCCGACCCCGACGCCCTCGCCACGGCCGGCAAGGCCCTCGCCGACGCGGTGCACTCCGGCGCGCTCGGCGCGATGTCGGTGGAGCGGGCCGACGGGGAGGCGGTCGCCTCCTCCCCGCTGCGCGACGCGCTGACCGCCGCCGGCTTCCGGCCGACGCCCCGCGGCCTGCGCCTGCGCGGCTGACGCCCCGCGGCCTGCGTCTACGCGGCTGACGCCCCGCGGCCTGCGCCTGCGCGGCTGACGCCCCGCGGCCTGCGCCTGCGCGGCTGACGGCCCGCCGGCGGCGTCGGCACCGCGCCGCTGGCGCGCCAGGCGGCCCGGCCCGCCTCGGTCAGCTCGACGTCGACGCGGCGGGCGTCTGGTGGGGCGGCCTGTTGTCGCTGGGCGCCATGGTCCCGGCAGCCGGCCGGGGCCATGGCCCGCAGCGGGGCGCCGGCCGGGCGACTAGGGTGCCCGGCATGGGTGCCACCGCGTGGATCTCGTTGACGACGGACTACGGACTCACCGACGGGTTCGTGGCGGCCTGCCACGGGGTGATCGGGCGCATCGCGCCGGACGCCCGGGTGATCGACGTGACCCACCTGGTCCCGCCGGCCGACGTACGCCGGGGCGCGGCGGTGCTCGCCCAGGCCGTGCCGTACCTGCCGACGGGCGTACACGTCGCGGTGGTGGACCCCGGGGTCGGCACCAGCCGGCGCGGGATCGCCGTGGCCGCCCCGGGCGGCGTGCTGGTCGGGCCGGACAACGGGCTGCTGCTGGACGCCGCCGCCGCGCTGGGCGGGGTCACCGATGCCGTCGAGCTGACCAACCCGCGGTGGCTGGCGACGGAGGTGTTCCGCACCTTCCACGGCCGCGACGTGTTCGCCCCGGTGGCGGCCCGGCTGGCCCTCGGCGCGCCGCTGGCCGACGCCGGTCCGGCCGTCGACCCCGCCACGCTGGTCCGGCTCCCCGAGCCGGTGGTGCGGGCCACCGCCGACGGCTTCGCCGCCGAGGTGCTGACCGTCGACCACTTCGGCAACGTACAGCTCGCGGCGCCCGGGAGCCTGCTGGCGCCGCTGTCGGGCCGACTCTCGGCAGCGGGGCGGCCGGCGGCGCACGGGCGGACGTTCGGCGACGCGCCGCCCGGCGAGCTGGTCGTGTACGTCGACTCCGCCGGCCTGGTCGCCGTCGCGGTGAACGGGGGCCGGGCGGCGGACGTGCTCGCGGTGGCCCCGGGCGACCTCGTGCCGGTCACGGCGCTCGGCTGACCCTTCCGGCCGGTCCGGACCGGCCACCGGGCCGGGCTGCTGCCGTCCGGGTGATTGTGGAATGCTTGACCAGGTGGGTGATCAATGGGTTCCCTCGGCCTGCCCCTGTTGCCTCTACCTGACCGGCGGCGGCACATGCCCGGTTTGTTTCTGGACCGACGACGGCCAGGGCGACGCCGACGCCGACGTGGTCCGGGGCGGCCCGAACGGCGACCTGAGCCTGTCCCACGCCCGGCTCAACTTCGCGATCTACGGCGCCAGCCACCCCCGCTACCAGGACATGGTGCGCCCGCCGCGCCCCGAGGAGCGCCCCTGACCCGGGCAGCCGGTCCACGTTCGGGGAGACAATGACGGGGTGCCCGAAGGCGACACCGTCTGGAACACCGCCCGCGTGCTGGAGCGCGCCCTCGGCGGGGCCCGGCTGACCGGCTCGGACTTCCGGGTGCCGCGGCTGGCCGCCACCGACCTGACGGGCTGGACGGTCCGGGCGTCGACCAGCCGGGGCAAGCACCTGCTGCTCCGGCTGGCCGCTCCGGGACCGGTCGGCCCCGCCGACGTCACCGACTGGACGCTGCACTCGCACCTGCGCATGGACGGCGCCTGGCGCGCGTACGCCCCGGGCGAGCGCTGGGCCGCCCGGCCGGCGCAGCTGATCCGGGCGGTGCTGCGCACCGCCGGCGCGGTCGCCGTGGGCTACCACCTGCACGAGCTGGCCCTGGTGCCGACGGCCGAGGAGCACACGCTGGTCGGGCACCTCGGGCCGGACCTGCTCGGCGCCGACTGGGACCCGGCCGAGGCGGTCCGGCGGCTCGCCGCCCACCCCGGGGCGCCGATCGGTGAGGCACTGCTCGACCAGCGCAACCTGGCCGGCGTGGGCAACCTGTACAAGTGCGAGGTGCTCTTCCTGCGCGGGATCTCACCGTGGACCCCGGTCGGCGCGGTACAGGACCTGGCCGGCACGGTCGCCCTCGCGCAGAGACTGCTGGCCGCGAACCGGGGGCGGTGGGCGCAGAGCACCACGGGGTCGCTGCACCGCGGGCAGACCAACTACGTGTACGGCCGGCGGGCGCAGCCGTGCCGCCGGTGCGGCACGGCGATCCGCAAGGAGGAGTTGGGCGATCGGGTGACCTACTGGTGCCCGGTCTGCCAACCCGCCCCGCCGTCCTGACCCGCCCTGCCCACCCGGCCCGCCCCCGGGCGCGACCCCGGGCCCGACCCCGGGCCCGACCCCGGGCCCGACCCTGACCGCCCGGCCCGCCCCCGGGCCCGCCCCCGGGCTCGACCCTGACCGCTCGGGCCGCCGTCACCCGGCGTCACCGCTCGCCCGGCAGCAACGACAAGTCATAGCCACTTTGCTCTGCACTCATCCACGCAACAAGGACGCTGAGTAGTGGCGGCTGTGCCCGCCTGCGGCAGGTCCACCGCGGTCGGGCCTGGTCACGCCGGGGTTGCCTCGGCGGGTGCAGAGCAAAGGAGGCAAACAAGATTCGCCCACCCCGCACGGTTGCCACCGTCCGTGATAAATGCCGCCGACCGTTACGCAGGGTGACCCGGCGTGGACCGGATCGCGGGACATCGAGAGCGGCTCGATTCGACACCGTGAGGCGGCGGGCGCAGCGACTGGGGCTGGTCTGGCGACGTGGCCCGAAGCGGTGGCGTCGGACATCGGACACGAGCAGGTCCAGAATGGGACGATTGGGTAATTCCTAACCACCCGCCCGGCGTCGCATGCTGCGGTTGAGTGCTCACCGATCGTCGCAGCCCGCCGGGCGCGGCCGGCCGTTCCCATCTGGGACAGCGGCCGGAGCGCCCCGACCCGGGGGAGGGCCATGGTCCTGTTCCGCAGACTGCGCTCCAGCTGGACGGAGCGTGTCCTCCGCGCCGGCCGGGAGGCGGTACCGACGGTGCCGACCGCCCGGACCGCCGGAGACGCCACCCGGGCCGCCGAGGACGCCGCCCGGACCGCCGAGGACGCCGCCCGGGCCGCCGGAGACGCCACCGACGCGACCACCCTGGACCCGGCCGAGGTTCCGCGCTGCTTCGGCCCGGTGCCCAACTTCGCCAGCAGCCCGCTGCCCGTGCCGGACGGGCGGGGCGGGGTCGTTCCCGGCACCGGCATCCGCAAGTTCGTCGACGCGCTCCCGCTGCCCGGCGAGGCCGGCCGCACCGACCTCGGCGGGTACCTGCCGGTGGCGGTGCCGGACACGATCACCTGGCCGGGCTGCGACTACTACGAGATCGGCCTCCAGGAGTACGCCCAGCGCCTGCACCGGGACCTGCCGGCGACCCGGCTACGCGGCTACCGGCAGCTCAATCTCGGCACCGACGACTCCGGGCACAACACCGTGCGCCCGCCGGAGCGGCCGTACCACCTGGGACCAGTGATCATGGCCCGGCGCGGGCGGCCGGTGCGGATCAAGTTCATCAACCAGCTGCCCACCGGCCGAGCGGGCGACCTGTTCCTGCCGGTCGATCCGACCCTGGACGGGGCCGGCGCCGGCCCGCTGGACGGCCCGGCGCCGTACCCGCAGAACCGGGCGGTCCTGCACCTGTACGGCGGGCAGACCGGCTGGACGAGCGCCGGCAACCCCTGGCAGTGGGTCACCCCGCCGCAGGAGATCACCCCGTACCCGACGGGGGTGGGGCTGACCCACGTCCCGGACATGCCGCGTCCGGGGCCCGGAGCGACCACGCTGTACTACCCGAACGAGCAGAGCGGCCGCCTGATGTGGCTGCACGACAACACGCTCGGCCTGTCCCGGCTGACCGTCCACTCCGGTCAGCTCGCGCTCTACCTGCTCACCGACCCGGCCGAGGAACAGCTCGTCGCCGACGGGGTACTCCCCGCCGAACAGCTGCCGCTGGTCGTCGAGGACAAGACGTTCGTGCCGGACGACACCCAGCTCGCCGCCCAGGACCCGACCTGGGACCGGGACCGGTGGGGAGCCCTCGGCAGCCTGTGGCACCCGCACGTGTACCAGCCTCGGCAGAACCCGTACCGGCCGGCGGGCACCAACCCGACCGGCCGCTGGGACTACGGCCCGTGGGCGCGTGCCCCGCTGACCGACGAGGCGGTGGCGGGACCCGCCCCGGTGCCGAACCCGTACCACGACCCGGTCGCCGCGCCCGACGAGCCGCCGCTGCGGCCGGGCGTGCCGCACCCGTCGGCGGTGCCCGAGGCGTACGGGGACACGCCGCTGGTCAACGGCGTCGCGTACCCGTACCTGACGGTGGCGCCGAAGGCGTACCGGTTCCGGATCCTGAACGCCTGCGCGGACCGCAGCCTCAACCTCCAGCTCTACCGGGCCCGCTCCGACGGGACGATGTGGGATCCGGACGGCCGGCTGCGCGACGCCGACGCGGGCGAGGTGCCCATGGTGGACGCCGTCCGCTCCCCCGACCGGCCCCCCGGCTGGCCGGCCGACGGCCGGGACGGCGGGGTGCCCGACCCGCGCGCCGCCGGGCCGGCGTTCGTCCAGGTGGGCAACGAGTGCGGGCTGCTGCCGGCGCCCGTGGTGCTGCCGAGCCGCCCGGTGGGCTACCGGTACGACCGGCAGGACCCGACCGTGCTCAACGTCGACGGGCACGCCCTGCTGCTCGCCCCCGGTGAGCGGGCCGACGTGGTCGTCGACTTCTCGGCCGTACCGCCCGGGGCCACGCTCATCCTGTACAACGACTGTCCCGCCCCGCTGCCCCGCTTCGACCCGAGGTACGACCAGCACACCGGGGCGCCGGACCGCACCGGCGTCGGCGGGTTGCCCGGCACGCTGCCCGGGTACGGGCCGAACACCCGCACCCTGCTGCAGTTCCGGGTCGCCGGCGAGCCGGCCGAGCCGTACGACGTGGACCGGCTCGCGGAGCGGCTGCCCGGCGCGTACGCGGCCAGCCAGCGCCCGCCGATCGTGCCCCAGCCGGCGTACGACCGGGCGTTCGGCACCCGCACGGCCCGGGAGACGCTGGTGCCGGCGCACGCCACGACGGTCACCTTCACCCCGGCCGGGGCGACCGCCCCGGTGACCCTGCCGCTGCACGTCAAGGCGGTGCAGCAGGTCTTCGAGCCGGCGTACGGGCGGGCCGCCGGCCGGCTGGGCGTCGCCCACCCGCACGCGGGGCCCCTCGGCCCGGCGACGCTGCCGCTCGGCCCGGTCGACCCGGCCACCGAGACCCTGGTGGTCGCCGAGGAGTCGGTAACCGTCGGCGCGCCCGCCGATGGCACGCAGCTCTGGCGGATCAGCGGCAACGCCCGGCAGACCCACCCGGTGCACGTGGGCGGCTGCGACGTGCAGGTGGTCAACCGGGTCGGCTGGGACGGCCGCATCCGCCCGCCCGAGCCGAACGAGCTGGGCTGGAAGGAGACGGTCCGGGTCAACCCCCGGGAGGACGTGATCGTCGCGCTGCGGCCCGTCGCGCCCGTCCTGCCGTTCAAGCTCGGCGACAGCGTCCGGCTGCTCGACCCGACCCGGCCGGCCGGCGCCCGGATCGGCTCGACCACGGTGAGCCCCGTCGACGGTCGGCCCGCGTCGGTGGTGAACCAGCTGGTCAACATGGGGTGGGAGTACCGCTGGCACAGCCAGCTCGGCGGCCACCGGGACCAGGGCATGAGCCGGCCGCTGGTGCTGCGGGTCGCCCCGAAGGCCCCGACCGGGCTGACCGCCACGCCCGTACCCGGCTCGGCGACCGTCCTGCCGGCCATCGCGCTGACCTGGACCGGCGGCGGCGGACGCCCGCCGGCGGCCAGCCACCTGCTGCAACGGGCCACCGACCCCGCGTTCACCGAGGGGGTCACCACGATCACCGTGGCCGCCGCGGCGACCCGCCACACCGACGCGAGCGTCACCCCCGGGGTGACGTACCACTACCGGATCCGGGCGGAGAACGAGGTGGGCTGCTCCGCCTGGTCCAACGGGGTGCCCGCGGCGGTGCGGCTGGCCGCGCCGCACGGGCTGGCCGCCGTGATCCCGCCGACCGCTCCGCTGCGGGTGGGGCTGCGCTGGGCCAACCGCTCCTTCGCCACGGGCGTGGACGTGCAGCGGGCCACCAACCCGACGTTCACCAGCGGACCGGCCACCACCGCCGTCGGGGTGCACGAGCAGCACCTGGACGCCGTGGTCGCGCCGGACACCACGTACTACTACCGGGTGCGCACGACGTACCTGGGGGCGGCGTCGCCGTGGTCGACGGTCGCCTCCGTGACCACCCCGCCCCGACCGGCCCCGCCGACGGCCCTGGCCGCCATGGCGGGCACACCCGGCCCGGACACCGCGACCGTGGCGCTGACGTGGGCGGCGGACGCCCCGGGTGGCCCCGGCTCCGGGTTCGTGGTGCAGCGCGCCCTCGACCCGGCGTTCGCCCGGGAGGTCGCCACGTTCACGGTGCGCGGGCGCGGGTTCACCAACACCGGGCTGGCCCGGGGCGTGACGTACCACTACCGGGTGCGCGCGTTCAACGTCGTCGGCACCTCGGCGTACGGGCGGGCGGTTACCGTGACCACCCCGGACTGAGCGGAGTGTCGGTGACCGCGGCGGGCGACTTCAGCGGGTGGGCGCGCGCAGCGGATCCCCGACGGCGCGCAGCTCGGCCAGCGCCGAGGCCACCCCGTGCAGCAGGTCGGTGGCCTCCGCGAGCCGGGTCGCGGCGACGTGCTCGCCGCTGGGGCGGGCGTCCTCGGCCAGGTACCCGGCAGCGGCGACCACCAGCCGCTCGTACGCGGCCACCCCGCTCTCCAGCTGGGCGGCCAGCTCGCGGTGCGCCTCGGCGAGGGGGGCGCGGGCGTCGGCCGGGGCGAGCCGCAGGGCCCGCTCGACGCTGGCCACCCGCCCGGCCAGCTCGCGCAGGGACCGGTCGGCGTCGGCGGCCTCCCGCACGGCCGGCTCGGCGAGCCCGCCCAGCCGGCCGGCCATCCCGCCGAGGGTGAGGGCGGCCCGGTCCAGCCGGGCCCACGGCTCGGCCGCGCTGGTGCCGCGCAGGGCCAGCCGGGACCGGGCCCGGCGTACCTCGGCCAACACCCCGGGGCCGGCCGGGAGCCGCTCGACGGCGGCGACGAGGCGGGCCCGGGACCGGGCGGCGGCCTCGGCCGGGTCCAGCGCCGGGGGCGCGGGGCGGGCGGCGAGGGCGCGCAGGTCCACCCAGCGCCAGGCGGCCAGCACCAGGGTGCTGCCCGCGGCGCCGGCCCAGGCCGCGTCCGGCAGCCCGAGCCCCGCGTACGGGGTCAGCACCGCGGCCGTGCCGGTCAACCCGCCCGCGAGGACGCTCCACCGGCGGGCGGAGCGCCGCAGCCGGCGCAGCCGACGGAAGTGTCGTGCCCGCTCGTCCGCCACCCCTGCCTCCTGTCTGCGGCCGCTCAGCCGGCGGCGCTGGTGTCCCCGGTCGGGCGCTCCTGGCCCAGGCTGGCCCGGAGCTGGTCGAGCCGGGCCGCGGCGGCCGGGTCGGCGGCCGGCGCGGGCTGGCCCTGCGGCACGGCCGGGCGGTCCTGCCGGCCGGCGAGCTGCTCGCCGGCCATGCTCGCCCGGATCTGCTCCAGCCGGGACGAGCCGGCCGAGTCCAGGGTCGCCTTCTGGATCTCCAGCATCCGGCCCTCGACGGAGTTGCCGGCCAGCTCGGCCCGGCCCATCGCGGTGGCGTAGCGCTTCTCGATCCGGTCCCGCACCTCGTCAAGCGAGGGGGTGGTGCCGGGGGCGGTGAGCGCCGACATCGACTCCAGCGAGCGGGCCACGCTCTCCTGCATCTTGGCCTGCTCCAGCTGGCTGAGCAGCTTGGTGCGCTCGGCCAGCTTCTGCTGGAGGATCATCGAGTTGTTCTCCACGGCCCGGCGGGCCTGGGCGGCGGCGCCGAGCGCCTGGTCGTGCAGGGTCTTCAGGTCCTCGGCGGCCTGCTCGGCGGCGACGAGCTGGGTGGCCAGCACCTGGGCCGACTGCTCGTACCGGCTGGCCTCCGCCTCGTCGCCCCGGGCCCGGGCCTGGTCGGCGAGGACCAGGGCCTGCCGGGCGTTGCCCTGGAGCCGCTCGACCTCGGACATCTGGCGGGACAGCTTCATCTCCAGCTGGCGCTGGTTGCCGATCACGGCCGCCGCCTGCTGGACGAGGGTCTGGTGCTGGCGCTGCGCCTCCTCGATGGCCTGCTGGATCTGGACCTTCGGGTCGGCGTGCTCGTCGATCCGGGCCCCGAACAGCGCCATCAGGTATTTCCAGCCCTTGACGAACGGGTTCGCCATCTCCGCGGTATCCCCTCAGCTAGTCGCGCCGCCCCCGATGCCGGGCGGTCCGGCGGGCGGTCGCGCGGCAGTGATCCCATCGTCGCAGCCGGGCGCCACCCCGGCATCCGTACGCCGCGCGGCGCCGAGCGCCATCGTCTGATCAACAGTACGCGGCCCGGAAGACCCCGGCCACGGCCTCGTACGCCGGCCGGCGCGGGTCGGGAGGGGGAACGCGGCGACCGTCAGGCGGCGCAGACGACGTCGCGGTCGCTGGGCCGGACCCGCTTGCTGCGCAGGGTGGCCTTCAGCGTCGATTCCTGGTGCACGGTGACCACCGGGCCGTTGCCGGAGGTGACCTGGCGGACGCCCCGGTTGGCCGGCTTGGGGACGGCCGCGCGGGCGACGGGGCCCGACGCGGCGGACTCCGCCGGCTCGCCCTGCACCGGCACCAGCACCCCGGGCATCTGCTCGGCGAGCGCGACCGTGTCGCTGACCTCGCGCAGCAGCTCGGAGAGGCGGGCGCCGAGGGCGTCGCAGATGGCGGCCAGCAGCTCGCTGGAGGGCTCCTTCTGGCCGCGCTCGATCTCGGACAGGTAGCCCAGGCTGACGTTCGCCGCGGAGGAGACCTCGCGCAGGGTGCGCTGCTGCCCCTGCCGGCGCGCCCGCAATGCGTCACCGATCACCCGGCGTAGCAGGACCATCGCACCTCCCCTGACGGGTCTCACCTCTCCGTTGCCGCCGTCGCGCCGGGCGCGGCGGACCGCGCCGGTCGACGTCACGCGTCGGAACCTTCCCGCAACCGTACCCGTTGCCGGGCTCCGTGACATCCCACCCCGCCCGCCCATCTGGCCGGGCCCGCTCAGCGCCGTCCCGTCCCGGCCGGCTCCGCGCCGCCCTCGGCGGTCACCCCGGGGCCGGGCGCCGGCAGGGCATCCGCGGCGCCGATCCGCTCGGTGAGCAGTCGGAACGCCTCGATCACCGCCGCGGAGCGGATGTGGTCCCGGCCGCCGTCGAGGTCGAGCCGGCGGACCTCGGCGCCGCCCGGCCCGGCCACGGCGACGTAGACCAGCCCGACGGGCTTGCCGTCCTGCGGCTGCGGCCCCGCCACCCCCGTGGTGGCCAGCCCCCAGTCCGCGCCGCAGCGCCGCCGCCCACCCTCGGCCAGGGCGAGCGCCACGTCCGGGTCGACCGGCCCGCGGTCGGCCAGCAGGTCCGCCGGTACGCCGGCCAGCTCCGACTTCAGCTCGGTGGCGTAGACGACCAGGCCGCCCCGGTAGACGCCGCTCACCCCGGCGATCTCCACCACCGCGGCCGAGAGCAGGCCGCCGGTGAGCGACTCCACGGTGGCCAGCGTCTCGCGCCGCTCGGCGAGGGTGTGCACCACCCCGGCGGCCGGGTTGCCGACCGGCCGCCGGCCGTTCGCGTCCGTCTCCGTGTCCATGCCGCGATCCCTTCCCCGCGCCCGCGGGCCCTACTCATCCTGCCGGCGAGATCACGGCCTGCGGCGGAGGCGGAGGGCCTGGGCGACGTAGTCGAAGCCGGTGACGACCGTCACGGCCACCGCGGCGGCCATGATCCAGGGGCCCACGACGGCCAGGGCGGCCGGCATCGGCCACAGGTACCAGGCGATGGCCAGGATCTGCAGTGCCGTCTTGACCTTCCCGCCCCGGCTGGCGGCGATCACCCCGTGCCGGATCACCCAGAACCGCAGGGCCGTGATGCCCAGCTCGCGGACGAGGATCACCGCCGTCACCCACCAGGGCAGCCGGTCGTACCAGGACAGCAGCAGCAGGGCGGCGCCGGTGAGCGCCTTGTCGGCGATCGGATCGGCGACCTTGCCGACGGAGGTCACCAGGCCGAACCGGCGGGCGATCCAGCCGTCGACGAGGTCGGTGACCGACGCCACCGCGAAGATCAGGCAGGCGACGGTCCGCCAGCCGGCGTGGGTCATCGCGGAGACGACCACCGAGGCCGCGAAGACCGGTACGAGCACCAGCCGCAGCAGGGTCAGCGCGTTGGCCGCGTTGAGCACCGGCACCTGGGCGGCCACCGGGGCCGGCGTCGGCTCCGCCGCCCCGGTCACGCCCGTGCCCTCGTCGGCCCGCCGTGGCGAACCTGGCACCGCACCACGCGCCTCCCCCGCCCGCTCAGAGCCCGCCGTCACCGCGTCGCGCCGGGCGCGGCGGAGATCATCTCATCCGGGACCGCGATCAGATCCACCCCTTCGGTGGCGGTGACCGTGGCGCGGACCAGATCGCCGGGGCGCAGCGCGGCCAGGTCCACCCCGCCGCCGGCCGGGGCGACCAGGGTCGTCGAGCCGTCGACCTCGGGGGCCTGGTGGGCCGCCCGCCCCTCGACCACGCCGTCGTCGACCGTGTCGACGAGCACCTCGACCGTCGAGCCGAGCCGCTCCTCGGCCCGCTGCGAGCACAGCTCGTCGGCGAGCGCGCTGACCTTGTCGTACCGGCGCTTGACGGTGGCGGCGGAGACCTTGCCGGGCAGGTCGGCCGCCTCGGTGCCGTCCTCGTCGCTGTAGTCGAAAACGCCGATCGCGTCGAGCCGGGCGTCGGTGAGGAAGCGGACCAGCTCGTCGACGTCGGCGCGGGTCTCGGCGGGGAAACCGACGATGAAGTTGCTCCGCGCGCCGGCCTCCGGGGCCAGGGCGCGGGCGGAGGCCAGCAGCTCCAGGAAGCGGTCCGTGGAGCCGAAGCGGCGCATCCGGCGCAGCACCGCCTCGCTGGAGTGCTGGAACGACAGGTCGAAGTACGGCGCGACGCCGGGCGTGGTGGCGATCACCTCGACCAGGCCGGGCCGCGTCTCGGCCGGCTGGAGGTAGCTGGCCCGGACCCGGACGATGCCGTCGATCGCGGCGAGCTGGGGCAGCAGCTTCTCCAGCGCCCGGGGGTCGCCCAGGTCCTTGCCGTACGAGGTGGAGTTCTCGCTGACCAGCACCAGCTCACGGACGCCGGTCTTGGCCAGCCACTCCGCCTCGGCGAGCAGCTCGTCCGGCGTACGGGAGACAAAGGCGCCGCGGAACGCGGGGATCGCGCAGAAGGAGCAGCGCCGGTCGCAGCCGCTGGCCAGCTTGAGCGACGCCACCGGGCCGGTGTCGAGCCGGCGCCGCAGCACCTGACGCAGGTGGGCGGGGGTGTGCTCGTCGGTCTCGGCGGCCGGCCGCGCAGTGCCGTGGCCGGGCAGCGACACGGCGCTGTCCCGACGGGCGACCGGGGTCAGCGGCAGCAGCTCCCGCCGGTCGCGCGGGGTGTGCGCGACGAACGCCTCGCCGGCGGCGACGGCGCCCAGCCGGGCCGAGATGTCCGGGTAGTCGTCGAAGCTCAGCACCGCCTGCGCCTCGGGCAGGCTGTCGGCCAGCTCCCGGCCGTAGCGCTCGGCCATGCAGCCGGCGGCGACCACCTTGGCGCCGGTGTCGGCGGCGGCGAGCAGCGTCTGGATCGAGTCCTGCTTGGCCTTCTCCACGAAGCCGCAGGTGTTGACGACCACCACGTCGGCGCCCTCGCCGTCGGTGGTCACCTGCCAGCCGTCGGCGTGCAGCCGCGCGGCCAGCTCCTCCGAGTCGACCTCGTTACGGGCGCAGCCCAGGGTCAGCAGGGCGACGCGGCGGCCGCCGGCGGCGGGCGACGGCTCCAGGTCGCGGCGCGGCGCCAGACGCGCCGAGCTGGAGTTGTCGGAAGCGGGGGTGGCAGGCACCCTCCGAGGGTACCGGGCGCGGCGGCGGCATCCCGCAACGGCGGTGGCGGCGTCACCCGCCGCGCCCGCGCGCCGCCACCCGCCGGACAGGCGGTCGCCGGGTCGGGGCCGCGGCGGTCAGCGCCGGACAGGCGGTCGCCGGGTCGGGGCCGCGGCGGTCAGCGCCGGACGGCGGCGACCCGGACCAGGCGGTCGAGCAGGAAGACCTCCGTGCCGGCCAGGCCGGTGGAGCAGAAGACCGACACCTGGTCGGCCCGGGTACGGCCGGGGACCGCGCCGGCCAGCACCGCGCCCAGGTCGCGCAGCCGGTCGGCGTACGGCGGCAGCGCGGCGAGCATCGGCGGGTCGTACGCGGCGGCCTGGGCCGGCGAGTCGGTGACCAGGACCTCCGCCCGGTCCAGCAGGTCGGGGCCGAACTCGTGCCGGTCGATTTGCTTGAAGCCGACGGCGTTGACGTGCGCGCCCGGGGCGAGGTCGGCGGCCGCCAGCACCGGCGTGGGGCTGGTGGTGGCGAGCACCACGACGTCGCGGCCGGCCACGGCGGCCCGCGCGGTGCCCACGGCCCGGGCCGGCACGCCCAGCTCGGCGCGGACCCGGGCGGCGAACGCCTCCCGCCGGGCGGCCGAGCGGCTGTGCACGGTCACCTCCCGCAGCGGGCGCACCGCCGCGGCGGCCCAGACCTGCGTCCACGCCTGGGCGCCGGAGCCGATCACGCCGAGCGTCGCCGCGTCGGGGCGGGCCAGGGCCGCCAGGGCCACGCCGCCCAGCCCGCCGGTGCGCCGGGAGCCCAGTTCCTCGCCGACGGCGACCGCCCGCACCGCGCCGGTCCGCCCGTCGTGCAGGACGACCAGCTGCTCGGCGTCCGGGTGCCCGAACGTGTCGTACGAGCGGTAGCCGTACCACTCGCCGGTGAGGTGCCCGGCGGTGAGGACCATCCGGCCCCCGCCCAGCGCGGCGGACGCCCGGGGCGGCGCGACCAGGCGGCCGGCGTGGGCGGCCAGCAGGGCGTCACGCATCGCCTCGACGGTGGTGGCGGCGTCCAGGGCGGCGGCGACGTCCCGGTCGGAGATGAGCAACGTCATGACGGCAATACTGCTACTTGAAGTGAACTTCACGTCAACGCCGGGTGGCCGGCCTCACCGGCGTCGCCGACCGGGTCCCACCGGTGCCGCCCGAGCGCACGGCCATCCGGCCCAGGCGCCCCGGGGTGCCGCTCGGCGCCATGTCGCCGACATGGCGCCTTCCTGCCCGCCCGGACCCCACCATGTCGGCGACATGCACACACCGGTGCCGCGGCCGCCGGACCCGGCAACCGCTCCGTGCTACCGTCGCCGGCGGTGGCCCGAGGCGCTCGGCGAGCGGTCGGCGGGTCGCCCCGGACGAGGGTGGGCGTACCCGGTCAGGCCAAGACGCCCGCGTGGACAGCGGTTCCCACTCGTCCCGGCCCCGGCGGTCCGGGCGCTCGCGCAGAGGTGACGTCATGGCCTGGATCGTGCTGGTGGTCTCCGGACTTCTCGAAACCGCGTGGGCGGTCGCCCTCGACCGCAGCGCCGGGTTCACCCGGCCGCTCCCCTCGGCCGTCTTCGCGGTCACCCTCGTCGCCAGCATGGCCGGCCTGGCGTACGCGTTGCGCGAGATCCCGGTCGGCACGGGATACGCGGTGTGGGTGGGCATCGGCGCGGTCGGCACCGCCGGAGTCGGCATGCTGGCGCTGCACGAGCCCGCCAGCCTGCCCCGGATCGCCTGCCTCCTGCTGGTCGTGGCGGGCGTCATCGGGTTGAAGGTCTTCCACTGACCGTGCCCGGTCGGGCGGTATGCGTAGTCGCCGACGGTAATGGGTAGAGAGCGGCCGAACGCACCGTCGAGGCTCTCACCACGGAGGACGTCATGGCCGACATGCACAGCACCGCCCGTCCGCGCGGCAACGCCGCCCGGATCTGCACCATCCTCGGTTTCGTCTTCGCCGTCGTGGCGGTGTTCCTGGCGCCGGTGCTCTTCGGGATCGTCGGCGTCGTCCTCGGCATCGTCGGCGCGGTCATGGGCGACAAGCCGCTCGGCTGGTACGCCGCCGCCGCGAGCGTCGTCGGGGCCGTCATCGGCATCGCGCTGACCGCCGCGATCCTCAACTCCTGACCCCCGCCCCAACCCGCGAGGCCCGCCGGAGCTCCGGCGGGCCTCGTCGCGTACGCCGGGCGCGTCAGTCCTCGCCGCCGTGCAGGCCGGCCAGGACCTCCTCCAACTCGTCCGGCTTGACCAGCACGTCGCGGGCCTTGGATCCCTCGGACGGCCCGACCACGCCCCGGGTCTCCATCAGGTCCATCAGCCGGCCCGCCTTGGCGAAGCCGACCCGCAGCTTGCGCTGGAGCATCGACGTCGAGCCGAACTGCGAGGTGACCACCAGCTCCACCGCCTGCACGAGCAGGTCGAGGTCGTCGCCGATGTCCTCGTCGATCTTCTTCTTGCCGTCGTTGGCCGGGGCGAGCACGTCCGGGCGGAACTCCGGCTCGCGCTGGTCCTTGCAGAACTTCACCACGTCGGCGATCTCGCGCTCGGTCACCCAGGCGCCCTGGATGCGGATCGGCTTCGACGCGCCCATCGGCAGGAACAGGCCGTCGCCGCGGCCGAGCAGCTTCTCCGCACCCGGCTGGTCCAGGATGACCCGCGAGTCGGCCAGCGACGAGGTGGCGAACGCCAGCCGGGACGGCACGTTGGCCTTGATCAGGCCGGTGACCACGTCGACCGAGGGGCGCTGGGTGGCCAGCACCAGGTGGATGCCGGCGGCCCGGGCGAGCTGGGTGATCCGGACGACCGAGTCCTCCACGTCGCGCGGGGCGACCATCATCAGGTCGGCCAGCTCGTCCACGATCACCAGCAGGTACGGGTACGGCCGCATCTCCCGCTCGCTGCCCGGCGGGGCCTTGATCTCGCCGTTGCGCACCTTGCGGTTGAAGTCGTCGATGTGTCGGACCCCGTTGGCGGCGAGGTCGTCGTAGCGCATGTCCATCTCGCGGACGACCCACTCCAGCGAGTCGGCCGCCTTCTTGGCGTTGGTCACGATCGGGGTGACCAGGTGCGGGATGCCCTCGTACGACGTCATCTCGACCCGCTTCGGGTCGATCAGCAGCAGCCGCACCTCGTCCGGGGTGGCCCGGGTGAGGATCGACACCAGCAGGGTGTTGAGGCAGCTCGACTTGCCGGCGCCGGTGGCCCCCGCGATGAGGATGTGCGGCATCTTCGCGAGGTTGGCCACCACGAAGCCGCCCTCGATGTCCTTGCCGAGGGCGACCAGCATCGGATGGTGGTCGCTGGTGGCCGCCCGGGAGCGCAGCACGTCGCCGAGCGCCACGTTCTCCGGGTCGGTGTTCGGGATCTCCACGCCGACCGCGCTCTTGCCCGGGATCGGGCTGAGGATCCGTACGTCCGGCGACTTCACGGCGTACGCGATGTTGCGGGAGAGCTGGGTGATCCGCTCGACCTTGACGCCCGGGCCCAGCTCGACCTCGTACCGGGTCACCGTCGGGCCCCGGGTGAAGCCGGTGACCTCGGCGTCCACCCCGAACTGGTCGAACACGCCGGTGAGCGCGGCGATGATCTCGTCGTTGGCCTTGCTCCGGGTCTTCGGCGCGGCGCCGCTGCCGAGCATGTTGGCCGGCGGCAGCGTGTAGTCGCCGGACAGCCCGGTGAGCGCCAGCTGCTCGGCCCGTGTGGGCGCGGGCGAGTGCTCCGGCGGCTCGACGGGCTTGCGGGTGGCGGGCACCTTCGCCGGGGCCTTACGGGGCAGCACCACGGTTTCCTGCAGGTCGACGCCCTCGTACCCCGCGTCGAAGTCGTCGGGATCGGGCAGCGGCGGCGCGGCGCGCCTGGCCGGGCGGCGGCGGGCCGGCTTCTCGGCCGGCGCGGCCTCCTCGGCGGCCGGCGACGGGCCGACCACGGCGCCGGCCAGCAGCCCGAGCCGCTCGGGGATCTTGTTGATCGGGGTGGCGGTGACCACGAGCAGGCCGAAGACCAGCAACAGGATCAGCAACGGCACGGCCACCCAGGCGGTGACCGCGGCCTCCAGCAGGTTGCCCACGCCCGCGCCGATCAGGCCCCCGGCGTAGTCGCGCTGGACCGCGTCGACCGGGTTCTGCCCGATGTGCAGCATCGCCGCGGTGGCGACCAGCATGGACCCCCAGCCGACCACGCCCCGCCCCCGGTGCTCGGGGTCGCCCGGGGTGCGCATCAGCCGCCACGCGCCGATCGACAGCAGCACCGGCACCACGACGGAGATCGCGCCGAGGAAGAGCCGGACGGTGTCCGCGAGCCGGGCCCCGACCGGGCCGGCGCCGGAGAACCAGATGCCCACCGCGCTGAGGATGGCCAGGCCGAGCAGCAGCAGGCCGGCGCCGTCGCGGCGGTGCTCCGGGTCGAGGTCGCGGGCGGAGGCGGCCTGCCGGCCGGCGGCCCGGACGGCCCACCCGACGCCGTGCGCGAGCCCCATCCACACCGCGCCGACCGCACGGCCGACCCCGAAGGCCGGGCCGGGCCGGGCGGCGGCGGTGCGCCGCCGGGGGGCGGCCTTCGTGGTCTTCTTCGCAGGCTGGCGGGCGCGGCTGTTCGTGGTGCCGCGCGGCGACGCGCCGCGCCGCCGGCTCGCCTGAGAGGTACGGCCCGCCATAGAGTCACCGTAACGGCGGGAACCGCCGGATCGTCGCTTTCCGGGTCGTGTCCGCGTGTCGCAGCACGGATGACGCCGCCGGTTGTGTTATTCGCCTCAGAAGGGATGCCCGATGGCGTCGCCCGGTTTCGCGGACGGATCGGACGCTCCCCTGGCCGGGCACCCGCGCGCGCTGCGGCCGTTGACCGGCGAGCTGATCGCCGCCGTGCTGGACACCCGGGGGTACGCCGTCTCCGTGGACGAGCAGGGGCGGCTGCTGGGCCGCTGGGAGGACGCGCTCATCTGGTTCCTGCGCCTCGGCGAGGCCGGCGAGATCCTGCAGGTCCGCACGGTGGCCGCGCCGACCTTCCCGATCGAGTTCGTCCCCACCCTGCACGCCTTCTGCAACGCGTGGAACCACGACCGGTACTGGCCGAAGGCGTTCGTGCACGTCGACGACGACGGGCGGGCGCTGGTGTGCGGCGAGGTGATCGCCGACCTGGAGCGCGGGGTGACCCCGCACCAGCTCGACCAACTGCTCGACTGCGGCATCTCGACCGGCTGCCAGCTCGCCGCCGCCGTCGGCCAACTGGCGGGCGGGGCGCGGCCGTGACGGCAGCGCCGGGGCAGCCACGCGGGCGGACCGGGCGGGCCCGGGGTGGCCGGGAGCCCGCCGACGACCTCGCCGCCGCCGGGGACCTGCCCGACGGCCAGCCGCGCGTCGTCGAGCTGGAACGGATCGCCTCCGCCGCGGACGCGGCCGGCGACGTCCGGTCCGGGTTGGCCGCCCGGCTCGTGCTGCTCGACGCGTACCTGCGGCAGGGCGCGCGGTGGCGGCTGTTCGAGCCGCTGCGCCGCTGCCGGGAGCTGCTCGACCGGGCGCCCGAGCTGGCCGGCGAGCGGGGCGGGGAGCTGCGTCGCTACCGGCGCCTGGCGGTCGAGGCGGTCTTCGCCACCCCCCGCGTCGGGCTGGACCAGGCACGGTCCACGCTGGACGACCTGGCACACGCCGGGACGGGCGGCACTCCGGGGCGGGGCGACGGCTCTCCCGGGCCCGGCCCGGCCGGCCGTCGGGAGCCCGGTGCGGACGACGTCCGGACGCCCGGCGGGGCCGGGGAGGTCGGCGGCCTGGTGGCCGAGCTGCGCTGCCGGCTGGCCGACCACCTGGGCGACGAGCCGGCCGCCCGCCGCTGGTACGAACGCTGGCGCGCCGCCCCGGCCGACCCGGCCGCCGGCTGTCCGGGCTGCGCCCCGTCCCGCCGCGCCGAGCTGCTGTCCGGCTGGGGCGAGTGGGCCGCCGCGCTGGCCGAGCTGCGCCCGGTATTCGGGGAGCCGGGCGGGCCGGGCGGGCCGGGCGGGTCCGGAGGGGCCGGCGGCTCGGGCGGGACCGGCGGCTCGGGCGGGACCGGCGGCTCGGGCGGAACCGGCGGCTCGGGCGGAACCGGCGGCTCGGGCGGAACCGGCGGCTCGGGCGGAACCGGCGGCTCGGGCCGGCCCGGCGACTCCGCCGAAGCGGGCGGGGCCGGCGGCTCGGGCCGGCCCGGCGACTCCGCCGAATCGGGCGGGGCCGGCGGGGCCGACCCCGGGGCGGCGTACTGCACCGACCAGCCCGAGCGGGCGCTGGCCGGGGCGCTGCTGCCGCTGCTGCGCGCCGGGGAGCCGGAGCGGGCCGCCCGGGCGCACGTCGCGGCGTACCGGCGGCACCGGCGGGAGCGGAACGCCTTCCCGTACCTCGCCGCGCACCTGCGGTTCTGCGCGCTGGGCGGGCACCTGGACCGGGGGCTGGACATCCTGGCCGAGCAGTTGCCCCGGCTCGACCAGCCGTCCGACGACCTCGCGGCGATGGAGTTCGCCGCCGCGGGGGCGCTGCTCTGCGCGCTGGCCGCCGAGGCGGGCCGGGGCAGCCGGCGGATCCACCGTCCCGCGCACGCCGGCCGCCCGGCCGAGGACGTCGAGGTGGCCCGGCTCGGTGGGCTCCTGGCCGAGGTGGCGACCGGCCTCGCCGGCAGCTTCGACGCCCGCAACGGCACGGGTCACCAGTCCGGCCGGATCGCCGCCTGGCTGGCCGAGCGGCCGGCCGGCGACCCGGTCCCGCTGCCGCCCGACCCCGACGACGGCCCCCAGGCCCTGGACGGCACCGACAGGAGCGCCGCCGGGGGCGACGGGCGGGACGTCGGCGGAGGCGACGGGGGCGACGGGCGGGACATCCGCGGGGGCGACGGGCGCGACGGGCGGGACATCCGCGGGGGCGACGGGCGCGACGGGCGGGACATCCGCGGGGGCGACGGGCGCGACGCCGACTGGGGTGACGGGTTGGCCGCCGGCTGGGGCGACGGGCACGACGCCGACGGGGGCGACGGGTTGGCCGCCGACGAGCTGGGCGCACTGACCGTCGCCATGATCACCACCGCGCTGGACCGGCGCGGCGACGCCTGGACGGTGCGGGGCGGCGCCGTCGTCGGGCGGTGGGACCCGGCGGTCGTCGAGTTCCGGCGGGCCGGCGAGCGCGGCGACATCCTGCACGCCCGGGTGCTGGCCACCCGGCGGCTGCCGGCGGGGCGGCGCGCCGAGGCGTACGCGTTCTGCAACGCCTGGAACCACGACCGGCTGCTGCCGAAGGCGTACGTGCACGACCCCGGCGACGGCGAACTGGTGCTGGCCGGCGACGTGACCACCGACCTGGCCCACGGGGTGGCCCCGGCGCAGCTCGACGTCCTGGTGACCGCGGCCGTCGCCACCGGCGTCGCGTACGCCGAGGCGGTCGCCGCCCTCCCCTGACCGGCCCGGGGCACCGACGCCGGCCCGCCTGACGCTCGGGGGGTGGGCCGTTGGGCGCCCGGGTCAAGACCCGCATGTCCGCTTCGGTCCGCGCGTCCGCTTCGCTCCGCGCGTTCGTTTCGCTCCGCGCGTCCGCTTCGCTCCGCCGCGTCCGCTTCAAGATCCGCGCACTTTCCTGGAAACTGTTGCCTCCTCACCTTTTCGAGGCCACAACTTCCTGGAAGTTGTCCGGATCTTGCCCGTCCGCCCACACCCTGATGCACGATGTGTCCGGTTTCGGGTATGGCCGGGGGCCGGCAGGGCGGAATCGGGGCCGGGGTGGGGCGTTGAACACCGGTGCACGACCGAGGAAGGCACCCCGCGGGTTGGGGTGACCTGGGCCCGGAATGACGGCGGGCCGCCGGTCGTTGAATAACCTGGGACACCTGGGTGACCGCAACGACCACGACTCGCTGGGCCTGTTCCAGCAGCGCCCGTCGTCGGGTTGGGGCACCGACCCGCAGTACTCGACGACCGCTTTCCTGAAGGGCCTGAAGCAGGTCGACGGGTGGCAGGACATGCCGCTGACCGACGCCGCCCAGACTGTGCAGGTGTCGGCGTACCCCGACGCGTACGCCCAGTGGGAGCAGCAGGCCGCCGACCTCGTCGCCCAGCACTGGAACAACTGACACAGGGACAACGAAAGCCGCTGGCCGGCACCCCAGAGGACGGGGTGCCGGCCAGCGGCAGTCCTCACGCGACCGCGTACCAGATCACGACCGCTACTCACGGACGCAGGGCGACCACGACGGGCTGGGGGCGACCGTGCCC